>NZ_JAGJEK010000013.1:0-173183 GCF_018101015.1 Pseudoalteromonas sp. MMG005
TTATCTGCTTATCTGCTTATCTGCTTATCTGCTTATCTGCTTATCTGCTTATCTATTTGTAAAATGGATAATATGGGCCGGAGTGACAATAACCGCAGTATCACTTTCATGCGGCTATGTTATGTTTACTGAGGGGTTACTAGTCGAGTGAGTTTTTTAATATCCCCTTCAATTGCTTCCATTTTAGCAATATTTAATGAATTATCTTTGGCAATATCGTAGTGCCAAATCAGTTCATCTGATTTGATAAGTGAGATCGACGTCTCTTCTAAAGGCAGTTGCCAAATATAGTCTTTTGCAGACCAGCTTGATAACCAATATAAGGTGTTATCTCGTAGTTTGAAATTACGAAGTTGATTATATTGCTGTTGTGAAAAGCGGTGGATTAGCGTCCAATTTTCATGCGTGCTCAAATTGGCCAAATTATTCACTGTATACAAGGTATAGTTGTCAAAAACTAGCCATTGAGCATTTTGGTTGTCGTAAATGAGTGCGTCAACTTGCAGAGCGACTTCTTTGAGTCGCTGACCTGTTAAAGTATAAGTAGACAATGTATGTGTATCATATATCCAAACCCGCTCATTTGTATGCCAACCTAATTGGGTGATTGTGCTAACTTGCTCAGGTGAGAACTGTGAGACTTTACCCTGCCGGTCATAAAGCAGTACATTCTTATCGCGATTGGTGAGAAGCAGATTTAGTTTAGGTTGCCACTCAATATGTTTAACATAGTCATAGCCTTGATTGTAAGAAAGTTGTTTGATTTGATCGTCAGCATGCAAATAGACTTCACAGACACCGCTTCTTTTTGACATGAAAGCGGTTTCGCCAAGTGGATTACTTACTGGTAGGTAATCGATACTGGTAGTTGAAAAAATAGGGAGCCCATCTTTATCACGAATATTCACTTGCCATGTTTCTACTGCCGTATAAATATCACCTGCTAAGTCGATGGATAAGTCAGTGAACATACCTTGTACTGCATTGGCAATAATATGTTGATGGCCATCTCGCGTTGTGGCTACCAATGTATGATGTTTATCTGAGTTGTTGGTAATAATGCTTTGTTGCTTTGGATCGTAAGACAGCAAGGAAATGGGGTGTGCCCACTGCATATGCACAGTGCCATCGAGTGTGATTAATTTACTGCTATGATCAGTGGAGGTGATAAGGTAATAGGTCTTTCCTTGCCAAGCCTTGATACTGTGCTGGAAGGTGTCCCCTGCGTTAAGTGTAATTGGAAGGGCCAGCGCCTTACCGGTATTAAAGTCGTAATGAAAAGGCTTGAAGTGTGCGCCATGTGCTACATTAATCGTTAGTTGGGTGCTTGATAACCAAGAAGATGCTCTGGAGCGTGTACATTTTTGACCTTTGGCGCGGTGAATAGCTTGCCCTGAGGATTTATATACATGGAGAATGCATTGGTCTTGGTAATATTGCCAGAATGTAATTAAGTCGAGTTCATGATGCCAGCTAGGGTGATGTATGCGGCTGGGGAACTTGATGGTATTTAACACCACACCTTGTTTATTGCTAAATACGAGATTATTAAAGTTTTTTATATAGGCAATTAAGTCTTTAGTTTTATGTGCGTCAACATTGTACTCAAGACCAAGATCATAACTCAGATCTGACAGCTCATAAGTAGGTTTTGGCGTTTTTATGGTATTTTTAGAATAAAATGCAATTGCGCTACTGCATACAATTACAACTGGAATTGTTGCCCATTTCCACCATTGAGACTGAGTGAGGAGCTTATTTTTTTTCGATATTAGAGGTGTTTCTTGTGAAGTGTAAACATCAGTTCTGGTTATGAATTGATAGCCTTTTTTAGGGATAGTTTTAATCACCTTAGGTTGTTTTGGATTATCATTGAGTAACCGTCTTAATTTTGTTAATAATTGATATAAGCTATTATCTTCAACGATGATATTAGGCCAAATATGTTCAGATATCGCCTCGCGCGCAAGTAACTCCCCATTACTATAAATAAACAGCCTGAGTAATTGCGCTACTTGAGGCTCTAATTTTATGACTTCTTTGGTGTTTAGATTGAGTAGCTCATCTGTGTTGTCAAAAAATACCCAAGTTAAGAATTGTATATTTGTATGCATAGCGCATCATCTGTGTTCTTTATATGGTACAAAGTTAACTTTTATCATTATAAAGTCAAGACTCGTAAGGGTTTAGCTAGCTTTCTTCAGATAAAATTCAGTATTTTTCACAGTGATATTTGTTTTTATAGGGAAAAATTTTTCAATTGGATTGAAGTATGAGTCGTGTGTTACGAAATATTTATGTGTTGATTTTAGGGGTTATGAGTACATTGGTTTGTGCAAATGATAACGTGTCGATAGTGTTAGATGGCCAGTTAATTGATCAAGCTTGGCAGGATGTTTCTGCAACAAAATCCTTTTATGAAGTCGTACCAGCCACGCATACCGAGTATTTAGATAAAGTGGAGAGTAAGGTAGTGACCACAGCACAAGGAGTGTATGTCGGTATTATTAATTGGCAAAAAGAAGGAGAAAGAAAGAAGCAATTCAATTTACAAGATGGGTTCATCCAAGCTGATTTTAATCGTATTTATTTAGACTTTTCTGGTGATGGCAGTGGTGCGTATTTGTTTGTGGTCGGATTAGGTGGAGGGGTTCAAGACGCGGTTCTTACGCCACAATTAACAACCGACAATGATTGGGATGGAGATTGGCAGACCTCATACTTTGAGGCAGCAGACTATTGGTCTAGTGAAACGTTTATTCCGTGGCATACAGTGTCTTTTTATAATAAAAAGAATCTACGAGATGCATCAGAAATTGGTGTGTCAGTGCAGTTGTATCAGTTAGTTAATAATCATCTATATGCGTCACAGAAACAGACGACGGCCAATGCTGACTTCTTTTTAACTATGCCTAAAGTAAAAGCAATTATCCCTAAAGAGCATCAGGTCACGTTTGTTCCGTATATTACTCGTCAGCAAGATCTGATTGACAATATAGGGTTAAATGATATCGGCTTCGACTTAATTTATAAGCCAGATCACCATCAAAAGCTGAGTGTTGCGATAAACCCTGATTTTGGTCAGATAGACAGTGATGAGGTGGACTTAAATTATAGTGCAGTCGAAACACTGCGCTCAGACAAACGTGCATTTTTTACCCAAGACATTAATGTCTTTAATGTACAAAGCCTGCAAGATACCACACTTATTCATACTCGGCGTATTGGAGCGGGTAGTGATGATATGATGCATATAACAACACCGATAGATGCCGCAGTCAGGTTTGTACAGCAGACAGAGCAGCTACAACTTGGTGCTTTTGCCGTAAAAGAAGATAAATTAGGTAATGATGTGGGTAAGTCATTTTACGCCATAAGGGGTAAGTATCGTCATAAAGCTTGGCAGACTGGGTTACTGATGACACACACTGAACGTCCGTTTATAGGGAGAAATGCTCGCAGCATTGCGTGGGACACTCAATACCAAAGTGCTACTTGGTCAATGCAAAGTACCATGATGCACAGTGATATTTCGCAAAGTCAGACAAGTCAACAAGGCCGAGGTGCGTCACTAAAGTTGGGGTATCAATTTTCTGCTAATACTCAATTTGAGTCGTCTTACTTACAGTTAGACGAAAAGTTTGATGTAAGTGATTTAGGGTATATTAAGCGCAATGACTGGCGTTATTGGCAAGGAGAGTTCAGTCATGCTATTAATTTTAATTCGCCATTGGTCACGAGCGTAAAACAAAAAATAGCGGTCGCTTATGAATCTAATGATGAGGGGATTAAATTACCAGCTCAACGTCAGTACAGCGCTAATGTGATGTTAAATGGTGGTGCAGAGGCATCGGCGACACTGACACATAATTCATCGGGGTGGCAAGATAATGTGGGCTATAACAGTGATCGTTTTCAGCAACCAGATACATGGGGGTCTCGGGTATTTTATCGTAGCTCTTATGTTGGGAAGTTTAGCTGGGCTGCCAGTTACCAGTATGATCAAGAAGGACTAAATGGCATCGCGCAACAGTTTGCGTTAGATCTTACTTTTATGCCGCATGAAAATTGGAATATCAATATAAATAACTTTTACCGTAAAGGGGACGGTTGGCTAATAGCGAATTCTCATAACCAGCTAACGCAGTACGATAGAGCGTATTTCGTGAATGAAAATAAAGTTACAGGACTATTAACTGATGATCTTGAACTGAGTATTTATTTGCAATGGGCCGTACTTGAAGCAAAAAGTGAGCAGGTATTTAGTATCACAGACGGGAGTTTAACAGAGCTTACTAATCTGGATACCAGTTTTGAAGACAAGCGATTAGTATCGCAAATGAAGTTGCGTTATCGATTAGGTGCTTTTTCCGATATATATTTGGTTTATGGCCGAGGGGCGACGCAAATTGATAATATGCAAAAGCAGAACGTGGCGGCTGAACCTTGGTCACGCAGTGTTGAGCGGCTTTGGCAAACCCCGAATGAAGAGCGTATCATTTTGAAATTTAGATACGGTTTCTAAATTTGAAGTGATTGATGGGGTATTAACTTTAACTTACTAATATTCCTTGTTATTCTTGAATATTCACCTTGGTATTAATGCATGACTAGCCAAGAATGGGCTGTGATTTCAAGCCATAACAAGGATTAAAAGATGACACTCGGTCACTACATAAAACACTTACGTACCACAGCAAATATGAGCCAGCCTCAACTGGCGGAGAAGATGGGGGTAGAACAGAGTTATTTATCAAAATTAGAAAATGATAAATCTGTGCCCTCTAATGAGGTTTTTCGCCAGTTACTAGATGCTTTAGAGCTCACCGTTGAGGATTTTATGCTTGGCGCTCAAGGGCAAGCGAATAAACACCATTTCAGCCAAATTCCAGATATAGAGTCATGGTATGCTCGCCAGCTACGCGACAATTCAATCAAACAACGTACTTTGTTATACGTTGCTATATTGCTGGTATCACTTGGTGGCAGCTGTTTTTACGTCGGATTTCAAAACTTAGTGTTCCCACAAACATTGTATGAATATGAGTCTCGAGGGGTTGTTTTACCTAATGAGGCCCAAGATATTTTTTATAGCTGGTCTCGTTTTGTCCCTCATGATGTAGACATACAAGAGGTACGGCGAGCAATGCTCAAACGAAGAGATATATCGATTATTTTATCATTTGACTATTTAGGTGATGAATTTATCAAAGAGGTTGAACTGGGTCGCCGGCTTTATAAAGTAAGTAAAGATGTAAAGCAGCAAACGCGATTTGGTAATACTTTACTGCAGTTTATAGGTTTGACAGGGGCTTTGCTGGGTATCGCACTGATGCTCATTGAGCCTAGATTGACGCGTAACAAACTTTAACTCGAGTGATAATACTCGGCATATGATCTGTGTATTACTTATTCTCAATTAACAAGAGTCATTTCGCAGGTCATACTCAATAATTTTAAGGACAAAGATAATAAAATGCAGAAGTTTTTTTGGGTGATGCTAACGTTGCTAGGTGGTTGCCACAATAGCATGGGGCACTTTAACGAGAATAACCCCGTTATTTTTCAAGTAATGGATTGGGTAGCCGATGGTACATTTACCGAGGGTGTTGAAGGTCCTGCGGTTGATAGCCATGGAGCTTTATACGCGGTGAACTATGGTCAACAAGGCACAATAGGGGTAGTTCAAGGCAAGAACAATACAAAGCTTTGGCTCACTTTGCCGGAAGGGAGCGTTGGTAATGGTATTCGTTTTAATCAGCATGGAGATATGTTTGTGGCAGATTATACCGGCCATAATATATTAAAAATCACACCGCAAGGTGCTGTGTCGGTTCATGCCCATGAGCCACTTATGAATCAACCAAACGACATCGCCATTCGTGATGATGGAATGATTTATGCGAGTGATCCTAATTGGTCTACCGGGCGGGGTCAAATTTGGCGGATAGCGACGGATGGCACAGTGAGCTTGTTACAAGCAGAGATGGGTACAAGTAATGGTATTGAAGTTAGTCCCGATAACCTTACCTTGTATGTAAATGAAAGCAAGCAACAAAAAATATGGGCATTTACGCTAAATGAGCAAGGCGATGTGAGTGACAAGCGGTTGTTTTACCAATTTACGAAGCATGGCCTTGATGGTATGCGCACAGATAGCCAAGGTAATTTATATGTAGCTCGCTATGGCGCAGGTGAAGTCGTAGTGCTGTCTCCAAGTGGAAGCTTATTACATACCGTGCGCTTAAAAGGAAAGTACCCAACAAATATTGCATTTGGTGGAGTGCAGGGGACTCAAGTGTTTGTGACAATGCAAAAACGTGGCGCGATCGAATCTTTTTACAGTGAATATGCCGGACGTGCTCACGCATTACATTAATCTTGTATACTTGTCGCAGATCGACTAATGCTGTCATATAAATCATTTCAGCAATACAACAAATAAATACATATTCTTTTTAAGGGAACACCATGATTGAACAAGGGCAAACTTTATCACAAGCGACACTCAGCCATTTAACAGATGACGGTATGGTAGAGCACCAAGTAACAGAATTGTTCGCAGGCAAAACCGTTGTTTTGTTTGCGGTGCCGGGCGCTTTCACACCAACATGTTCAGCGGCCCATTTACCGGGCTATGTGGTATTGGCTGATCAGCTTAAAGCCAAAGGCGTTGATGTTATTGCTTGTGTATCAGTAAACGATGCGTTTGTGATGAAAGCGTGGGGTGAAGCGCATAATGCATCAGAATTAATGATGCTAGGCGATGGCGATGCAAGCTTTACTAAATCTCTAGGCCTTGAAATGGACACAGCGACATTTGGTGGCATTCGTTCGCAGCGCTATGCCATGATTATAAAAGATGGCGTTGTCACTCAGCTTAATGTAGAAGCGCCTAAGTCATTTGAAGTCAGTAAAGCGGAAGTGATCTTAGCGGCGCTGTAACATACAAGCAAATATCGCTATTTATCAAAACGGGCACTCTATGCTCGTTTTTTATATTGGTAATTATTAAGTGACTAAATAACACATTGTGTAACATTCTTAATGACACCTGCAACTTTGCATATGTTAGAGTCACCTAATAAAGGAACAGATATAAGCCCTGCATAATAATGATTGAAGTTGCTAATTTAACAAAGTATTTTGGTAAAAAATGTATATTTGAAAATTATAATAATACGTTTACCGCGCAAAAGCTTTGTGTAGAAGGAAAGAATGGCCTAGGGAAAACCACACTTTTTACAATAATAGCCGGACTGGATAGTTTTTATTCTGGGCACATTACGCTCAATGGTCAGCAACACGCCCATTTGCAAAGCTGTGTGAGTTTAGCATCGGATAAAATTGTTTTTCCAGAATATTTAACAGCTCAGCAGATACTCACAATGACAGCATCAAGTTGGCAATGTACCTTACCTCAACAATTTATAACCGATTTGTGTTTTGATGCGTTTTTGCATACTCAAGTGGAAGATTTATCATCCGGTAACCTAAAGAAATTACAACTTATTAATGCTGTGATGCGAAACACCCCTTACTTGATTTTAGATGAACCGAGTGCGGCATTGGATAAGCGAGGCCTTGATGTGGTGTTAGAGTGGATCTGTGCCTACGAAGGCCAAGTCATTATAAGTAACCATGAACCGCAGCCATTTTTGGATATAGGTTTTGATAGTCAGCCACTTAAGAAAGTTTAACCGTGAAGGTGTTTAACAGATTATGATGAAACACTTCTATCAATATCGATATCGAGCTTTTAAGGCGGAACTTAAAGAGTTAGTTAATCAACTTAATCAATTTATTTTGATGATCACCACGCTATTCTATATTTTTTTACCAGGGTTAATTGCGTCTCTGTTTTTTGGTTTAGGTAAGATAGTGCAAAGTGATAGTATATTGGTTAGCATACAAGTTGCATTTGCTTATTTACTAATTCAAACTCTGTTAATTACCGTTCTAAAACCTGCAATTTTAGATAGTCGGCATAGGTGTTTCCAAAATAGTATATTACCCCGTACATGGGATAAGTATTTGGCTGATGTTGTGTTATTACTCGCAAGTCATGTTTTGTTTATCACAACATTGATATTGGCAGTCGCCATGGGTTGGGAAAAGCTCAGTCAGGCGCCACAGCTTTTGCTCTTTATGTTGACTCAAGTTAGCTTTGCTATGGGGTTATTATACCGACCACAAGCAGTCAACTGGGCGTTATTCATGGCGTTTATATCACTGTGGTGGTCACCATCTATCCTGCACTTTTTAGTTTCTACAAACGTGCTATTGATTGGCTGCTGGTTTATACCCAAAGTACATTCCCCCAATCTGACCTATCCAATTAATATATGGTCGTTTTGGGCTCATTATGCATTCGCGCATTCTTGGGTGCTGACTTGGCGTGCAACGGCCACTTTTTTAGTACTGTGGGCTGCGGACATTATTCAAATTATGCGGCCTGATTTACTACACTGGTATATGTTAGCTGCGGTACTTATTAACCAGCTTTGGTGGTCAACATTAATGATTGAAACCAACCAGCATTTACAAGAAACACGCTTATTTTGGGAGTCTTTAGGTAAGTATAAGGATATTAAACGTGTGCAAATTTTATTATTATCAATACTATGTATTATATTGTGGTGTTGCTCTGGCTTTTTACTGGGCTTTGACATCTACATGAGTGGCGCTTTACTTTGTATGCCAGCTCTTATGTATAGTGCTGTAAATAAACCGAAACTTACGGCAGTTGTATGGGCCTCAAGTTCGATCTCCTTGTTTGTAATTAAAGCGATCACTTAAGGGGTTTATACCCATTTAGTGAAACCAGCCATCATGCTAGCAAGCCAAATGACTTATTCATTATGTTAAAGGTGATGGGTGTAGAATAACGATACATCGAAATTTTTGCCTGATTACTACGTCATGTACCTGCTGTAATACCTAAACATTTATTTAATACAATTGAATTTAGGAGTATTACATTGTTGCATGGTTACAAAAAAGCCAGCATATGCTGGCTTGTTTAGGGTTGGGTTGATCTTATCTTGGTGGATTCTTACATATTTAGACAACTAAGCCTATGCTGCATCTACCCCCTGGACTGCCGGTTTAGCAGCTTTCCCGGCCATAAGCTCACTCGGGTCAAAGTCATCGACATTGATCACCGCAAGACGTTTGGCTTCAACCTCAGCGAGTTGTGTTGCCTCATCTTCATTGAGAATTTTTGCGTCAAGTCCCATTTGGGCGACTTTGTCTAATTGTGTGAATGGCAGTTTTTGCCCTTTGGCGCGACACACTTTATCAAACAAGGGCTCCACAGCAAGGATGTCTTTTAAAGTCTGTTCTTGTCTACCAATTAGGTTTAAAGGTTCATCCGTTAAATAAATATGAGCAGCAAGCCTGTCTCTTGATTCATTTGGTGTTTGTAGCAAATGTGCAAGTTTGTGTTCTAACGTGTCAGTTGGTTTACGAATAGGTCTGCCAAATGGGAATAAAACCAGTTTTAATACGGCACGTAATGGTGCTGATGGCATATTGTTGATGAGATCTGCCAATGCGCGTTGGCACAAGTATAAGTGCTCCTGACAGCTCCACTGTACAAATGGCAAATCTTCTTTCTTACGACCTTCATCGTTGTAGCGCTTAAGCGTTGCAGAAACAAGGTAAAGGTAACTGAGTAAATCACCAAGTCGTGCTGAGATACGCTCTTTTCGTTTCAACGAACCACCAAATACAGCCATACAAATGTCTGACATAAGCGCTAAAGATGCGCTATACCGACTTGCGTTACGATAAAAAACTGCCGTTTCATCGTTATATGGTACTTTAGTAAAGCGTGCCCCCGTTAGTGCTAACCATTTAGTGCGTACAAGGTTTGATATTGTGAAGCCAATATGGCCCATTAATGATGAATCAAAACTGTCAAGTGCGGCTTGTTTGTCACTCATGCTGACGGCATTGAGTTCAGCCAGTACAAATGGGTGACAACGAATAGCACCTTGTCCATAGATGATCATATTACGGGTTAATATGTTTGCGCCTTCAACCGTGATGGCGATAGGGGCACCTTGATAACCGCGGCCTAAATAGTTATTTGGGCCAAGGCAGATACCTTTACCACCATGAATATCCATCGCATGCATCGTAGATGCGCGCATTTGTTCTGTTAGGTGGTATTTTAAGATGGCAGACACGACTGAAGGTTTTTCACCTAAGTCAACCGCACCGGTAGACATACTCACTGCAGCATCTGTGCTATAAGCGTAGCCAGCTAATTTTGCGAGAGATTCTTCAACCCCTTCCATTTTACCAATTGGTAATTTGAATTGACGACGAATACGACTATACGCACCGCTTGCTAGCGCTAAAGATTTTATCCCACCAGTCGAATTTGACGGTAAGGTAATAGCGCGACCAACAGATAGACACTCAACCAGCATACGCCAGCCTTGGCCTGCCATTTCTGGGCCACCTATAATGTAGTCAATGGGTACAAATATGTCATCACCTTGTGTTGGCCCGTTTTGAAACGGTACGTTTAAAGGAAAATGACGGCGACCGATTTTAACACCTGGCGTTGTTGTTGGTATCAAAGCACAGGTAATACCAGGTTCTTTTTCTTCGCCTATCAAGCCGTCGGGGTCACGCAGTTTGAATGCTAACCCTAACACAGTTGCGACTGGAGCAAGCGTAATATAACGTTTGTTCCATGTTAATCGAATACCTAATGTTTCTTTACCTTCCCATTCACCTTTACACACAATACCATAATCAGGAATTGCAGAGGCATCGGAACCAGCTTCTGGTGACGTCAATGCAAAACATGGGATCTCTTGTCCCTTAGCAAGACGGGGTAGGTAGTGGTCTTTTTGCTCTTTAGTGCCGTAATGTTGTAATAATTCACCCGGACCAAGTGAGTTAGGTACACCTACAATAGATGAAAGTAATGTTGATTTACTCGTGAGTTTTTGTAGCACACATGATTGTGCAAAAGCTGAAAATTCAAGGCCACCATATTGCTTTTTGATGATCATGGCAAAGAATTTGTTGTCTTTTAAATATTGCCAGACATCTTGTGGTAAGTCAGTTAGCTCGTGGGTTGCTTTCCAATCATCAAGCATTGCACAAACTTCTTCAACAGGGCCATCAAGAAACGCTTGCTCTTCGACGGTTAACCGAGGTTTTGGGTATTGATGTAATTTTTCCCAATTAGGATTTCCGCAAAAAAGATCAGCTTCCCACCACGTGGTTCCAGCATCGATTGCTGATTTTTCCGTGTCAGACATGGTAGGTGTAACTTTTTTGAATGCCTTGAATAACGGAGCAATAATATACTGCTGACGAATGTTAGTGAGTGATAATGGTACAGTGATAGCTAGAAAGACTAACCAGGTAAGTGCACCGAATGCACTTGCGAATGTACCAATTAACAATGTTATTGCAGCTATCCCTACGCAAGTGTTCCAGCTGGCTCGATGATAGCTCGCTGCGCCAAGAAGCGCGAGCAAGGCTAGGGTAAAAATGAGTGTCATTTTGTTCTTCCTTATTAGAGGTCCGACCACCCAGTAAGACTAGCGCTTAAAAGGGGTCTTTTCAAGAGAAAAAACAGCGCCAATTCTGACATATGTAAATTTATTGTATGGACGATTGATAAGAAAGCATACTTATCAATATATAAGCGAATAAAAATACGAGTTGCTATACATACTGTTTTAGCTAAATGGTACAAAGAAACCTAAGCAAAAAAGTGTTTTTTTGTAATTTTAAAGTTGCATTCGCAAGTGGACGATCTATGTTTAATGTAGTCATAAAACAGGAAGGAACCTAAAATGATGAGCTCGACCATTTCTATAATTATATCTTTAACGGCAACATGGATGTCTTTTAATATTTATACTCCTGCAGTTTTTATCAGCTTATTTTTTTGCCTTGTAAGTGCTTACTTTGGCTATCACCGTTGTTTGTATACTGCACTCTTTATTGCTTTCAGTAGTGTGATGGCAATATTAATGAGCCCACTGATTTTGTTACCCGAACAAAAGCAAGCAACTCTTATGGTTTTGATGCTTATCATTGTCATGTTTGCGGGAATTGGAGCTGGTATACATAAATTAAAAGGGCGGTAAGTTATAACAAGCGGCCCGTTTGAAGCTCGCATTTACTTAGGGCTTAGGTATACAATACGGCCTATGTGTGTACGTTGGAATAGTAAATGAAGATCTTAGCTGATCAAAATATGCCGTTAGTCGAAGAATACTTCTCTGATTTAGGCGATGTTAAGCGTTTTGATGGTAGGAATTTATCGCCTGATGCGCTGAGTGATATAGATGTTTTACTTACCCGATCTGTTACTCAGGTTGATGCGCAGCTATTAAGTAAAGCTGACAATTTGAAATTTGTTGGCACAGCAACAATCGGAATTGACCATATTGATACAGCTTTACTATTGCAGAAAAACATAGCTTTTAGCAGTGCGCCAGGTTGTAACGCGATAGCGGTTGCAGAATATGTTATTAGTGCTCTTTATGCATATAGCCAAGAGACAAATACGGGTTTGGCAGGAAAAAGCCTCGCGATAATAGGTGTAGGTAATATAGGTCAATGTTTGCGTGACAAATTACACAGTATGGGCGTTACACTGTTACTGTGCGACCCAATACGTTACGCTGAAGGCACTTTAGATGAACATATTGAACTTGACGCGGCCTTAGAGCAAGCGGACTTTGTTACTTTTCATGTACCATTAATCAAAGATGGTAAACATAAGACACAGCATTTACTAAATGCAGAACGCATAGCTAAATTAAAAGCAGGCATGTTGATTATCAATGCTAGCAGGGGTGATGTCATTGACAATAAGGCTTTGTTGGTCGCGTTGCGCTCAGGTAAACAGTTAGAGCTGGTGTTAGATGTATGGGAAAATGAGCCTGATATACTGACCGATCTCCTGCCATATGTTCGGTTTTCCAGTGTACATATTGCGGGACACACGCAAGAAGGGAAAGCACGTGGAACCCAAATGCTTTATCAAGGTGTATGTCAGTTACTTGATGTCGCTGCAACGAAGGAGCTAGCTGATTTTTTACCTATACCGGCTCTTACCAAGTGTCATATTGAAGAAACGCTGAGTGAGCATGATTTAGGTCGTATTGTTCACTTAGTTTATGATATTCGCCGTGATGATGGATTACTTAGAGGTAATTTAACAACGCAAGGGTTTGATAGTTTACGTAAAAATTATCCGCCTCGTAGAGAATTTAGTACACTAAGTATTGAAAACCGTAGTGGACATGGTGCGATGTTAGCGCAGCTAGGTTTTAATGTAATTGAAAAGAATGAGGAATAGCATGTCGCAAAAATTTAACGTGGCAGTATTGGGCGCAACTGGGTTAGTTGGTCGTCAAATTATTGAGACTTTACAAGATAGAAAGTTCCCTGTTGATCAGCTATTTGCACTTGCGAGCAGTCGCAGTGCAGGGGAAGATATTGACTTTCGTGGTGAGAAAATTGAAGTGTTAGATGTCGAGAACTTTGATTTTTCTGACGCGCATATCGGCTTATTTTCAGCAGGTGGAAGTGTTTCCGAAAAGTATGCTCCTATTGCAGCTGAAGCAGGCTGTGTTGTTATTGATAACACTTCACATTTTAGATATGACTTTGATGTGCCTCTTGTGGTGCCAGAAGTTAACAAGGAAAGCCTAGCTGATTTTCGTAATCGTAATATTATTGCAAACCCAAATTGTTCAACAATTCAAATGATGGTTGCGCTAAAGCCAATCTATGATGCTTATGGCATAGAGCGTATAAATGTATCTACATATCAAGCAGTGTCAGGTGCAGGTAAAGAAGCTGTTGATGAATTAGCAAAACAAACAGCAAATTTAATGAATGCACGGCCACTAGAGAATAGTGTGTTTAGTAAACAAATTGCGTTTAACGTTATTCCACAAATTGATAGTTTTCAAGAAAATGGTTACACCAAAGAAGAAATGAAAATGGTTTGGGAAACGCAGAAAATACTAGGTGATAGCAGTGTGCTAGTAAACCCAACAGCAGTTAGGGTTCCAGTTTTTTTTGGTCATGCAGAAGCAATTCATTTAGAAACACGGATGCCTCACGATATTGAACATATTAAACAGTTACTGAATGATGCACCAGGCGTCGAGTTTGTTGAAGATGAGCAAGATTATCCTACCCCAGTTGGGGACGCCAGTGGTAATGATACCGTGTATGTTGGCCGCTTACGCCAAGATATTTCTCACCCTCATGGCCTAAATTTGTGGGTGGTATCCGATAATACTCGTAAAGGTGCAGCAACGAATAGTGTACAAATTGCTGAAGAACTGGTTGAAAACTACCTTTAGTTCAAACAGTTGATTGTAAAGGGCTGCTAAGAGGCAGCTCTTTACCTCTTTTGTTAAATATCACGTCAAAGAATTGCCCCCCTGAAAACTAAGAAGTTTTACTCCTCATCATAAACTATTATAAGCATGTTAAATTTCAATACGTTGCAATGGATATTCGTAGACAACTGGTTTATAGTTTGCAATTGGAATAGAGCTTGCAAAAGCTACCTGTTAGCATTATTAAATGTTTGGCGAGATGCTGAACATTGTACAGAAAGGATCAACATGCGCGGTTTCGTCTTTTTTTGTATCTTTGCCTTGGCACTGATCACCATGCCCGTCTTTACGCAAGAGGTTGCTCAAATCAAGGGCCCCAAAGACGCTGATTATGGCATGCAAGGTAGAACGATAGGGCCTATCAAACCTTCAGACACTTTATGGCGAATTGCCAAAAAGGTGCGCTCCGACGAGTCTGTAACTATTTATCAAGTAATGAGTGCGTTTTATACAAAAAACCCTGACGCATTTTTAGATAAAAACCTCAACCATATGCGTGATGGCGCATATTTACGTATTCCAACTTTGGGAGAAATGCGCAAAGAAAACCCAACGTTTGCGAAACAAAAATCGGATCAAGATGATGCCTTATGGGAAATGAAAAAAAATGGCATGCTTGATAATACTTCTATTGAAGAGGCAAATAGAAAAGTTACTCAAGCTCGCCAGGTTGATGTTGAAAAAGCAAAAATAGAATTAACAAATAGACTTAAATCATTGCAAATGGAGCAAGACTCCAAGTTACTTGAATTGCAAAATCAATTTAAAAACTCAGTGAGCAGTGTCCAAGACATTCTTGAAGAAAATAACAAACTAAAAAAGAAACTTGGCGATATATCTGATGAGTTAAAAACAGTTAGAGATCAACTTGGACAAGATAGCCAGATACAGCAACAGCTAAAATCAGTCATTGATTTACAGAATGAATTGTTAGCTCAACAAGCAGAACAAAAACAAAGTAATACGGGATTTAGTGGGGAAGATATTCTCTCTAATCCCATCATGTTGCTACTAATGTCAATATTACCAGCGTTGTTGGCGATTGGTGGAATCGTATTTTTTCTGAAGAAGCGCAACCAATCACCTACCTCTAATGACAGTAGTGAGGACGAATTTCTTCCTCAAACGTCAAACGATCCACTTGACTTAGATATTCCACCTGTTGTCGCACCAGAAACGCCAGAGGAAAGTGTTCAGTTGGACGACGGTATGCTGCCGGAAGATGATGACATTATGTTTGATTCTTTAGAGGACGACTCCTTTGAAGAAAGTAATGATACCTTAGATGCTGATGAATTAGACGGATTATTGAGCGATGATATTGTATTTGATGACGAAGCTGATGAATTAAATAGTGGGGATGATTTAGATGATTTCTTACAGCAAAACTTTGATGAACCAGATGCATTAGGAGACGAAGTCGCGTTAGATATTGAGCAATCTGAGGACGATATATTAAGTTCTGGCGACATAGATGATTTATTTGATGAAGTATCTAATGCAGATGAAAGTAATGATGATGAATTAGATATTAGTGATGATGCGCTTGCCGCATTGAGTGAGGAGCTAGCTACCGATCAACAAGAAGATGTTGATATTGATTCTATTTTAGACGAAGCGTCACCAACTGATGATGTAGATGTTGGTGATGATGACATAGATTCATTACTTGAGAGCTCAACTACCTTAGATAGTCAATTGGAGGATGATTTAGGGCTAGATGATATCGATGGTCTGTTAGACGAGGCTGCTTCGGAACCTGAACTGGTAGAAGAAGCGAGCGACGAGTTTGATATAGACGACATTGATGGGTTGTTAGATGAGACGGGTTCGGAACCTGAACTGGTAGAAGAAGCGAGCGACGAGTTTGATATAGACGATATTGATGGGTTGTTAGATGAGACGGGTTCGGAACCTGAACTGGTAGAAGAAGCGAGCGACGAGTTTGATATAGACGATATCGATGGTCTATTAGACGAGGCTGCTTCGGAACCTGAACTAGTAGAAGAAGCGAGCGACGAGTTTGATATAGACGATATTGATGGGTTGTTAGATGAGACGGCTGCGGAACCAGAACGGGTAGACGAAGCGAGCGACGAGTTTGATATAGACGATATTGATGGGCTCTTAGACGAAACGGCTGCGGAACCTGAACTGGTAGAAGAAGCGAGCGACGAGTTTGATATAGACGATATTGATGGGTTGTTAGACGAAACGGCTGCGGAACCTGAACTGGTAGAAGAAGCGAGCGACGAGTTTGATATAGACGACATTGATGGGTTGTTAGATGAGACGGCCTCGGAACCTGAACGGGTAGAAGAGGCGAGCGATGAGCTTGATATAGACGACATTGATGGGCTCTTAGACGAAACTCCTGCGGAACCTGAACTGGTAGAAGAGGCGAGTGACGAGTTTGATATAGACGATATGGATGGGCTCTTAGACGAAACGGCTGCGGAACCTGAACTGATAGAAGAGGCGAGCGATGAGCTTGATATAGACGACATTGATGGGCTCTTAGACGAAACTCCTGCGGAACCTGAACTGGTAGAAGAGGCGAGCGACGAGTTTGATATAGACGATATGGATGGGCTGATTGATGACGTGGAGCCAGAGCAAGAACCTGCTACGCAGTTGCTAGAAGAAGCAAATGACGAGCTTGATACAGATGATGTTGATGGGCTTGTTGATGACGTGGAGCCAGAGCAAGAACCTGCCACGCAGTTGCTAGAAGAAGAAAATGATGAGCTTGATACAGATGATATCGATGGGCTTGTTGATGACGTGGAGCCAGAGCAAAAACCTGCTACGCAGTTGCTAGAAGAAGAAAATGATGAGCTTGATACAGATGATATCGATGGGCTTGTTGATGACGTGGAGCCAGAGCAAGAACCTGCCACGCAGTTGCTAGAAGAAACAAATGATGAGCTTGATGCAGATGACATTGATGGGCTTGTTGATAACGTGGAGCCAGAGCAAGAACTTGCCACGCAGTTGCTAGAAGAAGAAAATGACGAGCTTGATACAGATGACATTGATGGGCTTGTTGATGACGTGGAGCCAGAGCAAGAACCTGCCACGCAGTTGCTAGAAGAAAATGATGAGCTTGATACAGATGATATCGATGGGCTTATTGATGAAGTGGAGCCAGAGCAAGAACCTGCCACGCAGTTGCTAGAAGAAGAAAATGACGAGCTTGATGCAGATGACATTGATGGGCTTATTGATGACGTGGAGCCAGAGCAAGAAACTGCCACGCAGTTGCTAGAAGAAGAAAATGACGAGCTTGATGCAGATGACATTGATGGGCTTGTTGATGACGTGGAGCCAGAGCAAGAATCTGCCACGCAGTTGGAATCAAATCTAGCATCGGTAGAAGAAGGTAGTGAAGATTTCCATGAAGCTATTGACGATGAGTTGGACATCGAAGATATAGATAGTTTATTGGATGTTGCTGAGGACGAGCTTGATACGCAAAGTGTAGAAGAGTTATCTAATGTCAATGTAGATGCTGAATTAAGTTCAAGTTTAGCAAATAACCATATTGCTGATGACCTCTTAGATGAAATAGATATTGAACTACAGTCTGAAGCGGTAACAGAAAGTAATGGGATTGAACTATCAGAGAGTGATTTTGATCTTGATGAGTTAGGACCTTTGGAAGAAGCTGATACTGCTTCGCTTCAAGGATCAGCTGAGCATGCAGATCTTTTACAAGGGATGCTGAATGAGGAGGAAGAGGTTCCGACTACATTGGGCAATGCTGAGCCAAAAGAGTTGCAAAGCGTCGATGAGTTGTTAAATGAGCTTGATGATCAGGAAAGCAATGACTGGGATGATGAGTTAGCCGATGAAACGGAAGTTGATTTAGGGGATGATCCGTTATTAGAAGATGTTGACTTATCAGAAGGTGAAGTGTTTTTCGAGCGAGACCCCGTCACACCGAGTATTGAGTTGGAAAGTTACCCTGAACTGGCATTGGACGCAGAACCAGAGGAAACTCGATTGGTTTCAAGTGAAACCGAACAAGCACTTTCGGAAGCTTTACAAGGGAATGACCTAGTTGAAAGTTCTTTAGATGGCGATTTGGATGATGAGCATGATGATACGCATGATTTGTCATTTGCTGATGAGGAACACGATACTATAGAAGAACCGTATGATAGCGATAATACCTCCTTATCAGATATAGAAACGCTTCCTGAGTTTAACGAGAAAGATGCGTTAGAATCAATGGGTGATGAACCGGAAGAATTGAGCTCTTCTGAGTTTGACGCTTTGCTTGATGAAGCGCGTGACGAGGAACCAGTTACCATAGCTGATGAGTTAGAAGGTGACATTGCGGAATCTGTTGAGCCCGAGCCCGACTTAGCGCAAGCGTTAGAGTCCGAGAGTGATAATGCCAGCGAAGAGACGTATCATGAAGCACTTGATGACACATTAGGTGAATTCGACGAACAAGCAGCGATGGATGCCGTGGCCGATGAGCCTGCAAGTGATGTTGCGGAATCAAATAAGCCCGAGCCCGACTTAGCGCAAGCGTTAGAGTCCGAGAGTGATGACGTAAGTGATGATGCCAGTGTTGAGGCGCATCATGAAGTACTTGATGACACATTAGGTGAATTCGACGAACAAGCCGCGATGGATGCTATGGCCGATGAGCCTGCAAGTGATGTTGCGGAATCAAATAAGCCCAAGCCCGACTTAGCGCAAGCGTTAGGGTCCGAGAGTGATGACATCAGTGATGATGCTAGCGCAGAGACGCATCATGAAGTACTTGATGACACATTAGGTGAATTCGACGAACAAGCCGCGATGGATGCCATGGCCGATGAGCCAGCAAGTGACGTTGCGGGAACTGTTGAGCCCGAACCGGATCTAGCGCAAGCGTTAGAACCCGTAAGTGATGGCATCAGTGATGACGCCAGCATTGAGATGCACCATGAAGCACCTGATGACACATTAGGTGAATTTGACGAACAAGCTGCGATAGATGCCATGGCCGATGAGCCTGCAAGTGATGTTGCGGAATCAGATAAGCCTGAACCGGATCTAGCACAAGCGTTAGAGCCCGAGAGTGATGACGTAAGTGATGATGCCAGCGCAGATACGCATCATGAAGTACTGGATGACACATTAGGTGAATTCGACGAACAAGCTGCGATGGATGCCATGGCCGATGAGCCTGCAAGTGATGTTGCGGAATCAGATAAGCCTGAACCGGATCTAGCACAAGCGTTAGAGCCCGAGAGTGATGACGTAAGTGATGATGCCAGCGCAGAGACGCATCATGAAGTACTGGATGACACATTAGGTGAATTCGACGAACAAGCAGAGAAGGCAGATGAGCCTGTAAATGACGTTGCGGAGTCTGTTGAATCTGATTTAACGCAAGCACTTGAAAATGAAGCTATACAGCCATCCAATTTGGCTGATGCACCTGAGTTTGAATTTGAGGAGGAAGATTCAGGCTCCACTGATGATGTTGAAAAAACGGTATCTCCAGATGAGTTTTTATCTAATTTAGATACATTGTCAGCAGAGGAAGAAAATACAGAGCAATTAGAAATCGATGAGGCGGCAATTGAAAGTGAGTTTATGTCTAATTTATCGGACACAGACTTTGATGCGTTGCTTAATGATTTATCTGAACCAGACTCTGTGAATATTGATGATTTGGATGACGTGGAAGTTGATTTTGAATCATTACTGAGTGACGAGCTAGAAACCGAGTTAAACGAGACGGATACTGCTAGCGTATCAGAAGAGCATGAAGTTGAAGAGGAAGATCAATTTGTCAATATCGATGATTTGTTATCTCAAAGTGATGATTTAGAACCCTCAGATGAACCTTACAATGAAGCAGATATGGATGTTGGGTTAGGGGATTTTGATGAGTTTTTAGCAGGGGATAATGCAACCGATGTTGACTTAGAAGCAGATGGCTTCTCCGCAAAACTCGACTTGGCTCGTGCCTATATTGAAATTGAAGATTATGATGGTGCTATGGGAGTTATCCAAGAAGTTTTAGAGAATGGCCCTGAGTCGGTTCAAAGAGAAGCGCAAGCGTTACAAAGTAAGCTTGAGCACTAGATGAATCAAATCAACGAAGGTGAATAAAGGTATAGCTTGCTATACCTTTTTTATTGAGTGGTGCCCATATCTATAAATTGAATAATTTCGGTAGTACAGGGGTTAATGGCGATAAATAAGCTAAGTATCACGAGCACGCTTTTATTCATGCGGGCGATCGCATAAAATGCTCGGCTATTAAAACATTGAGATAAGAAGTGAATATGCGTGTAGCATTAGGAATAGAATACAACGGGGCAAATTACAGTGGCTGGCAACGCCAGCCTCACGTAAATAGTGTACAGCAAGAGCTGGAAACAGCATTATCTCGTATCTGTAATCATCCTATTGATATAGTGTGCGCTGGGCGCACCGATGCGGGTGTGCATGCAACCGGTCAAGTTGTTCACTTTGATACCCATGCTGAGCGAGACATGAGCGCCTTCACTTTGGGTTTAAACTCGATGTTGCCTGACGATATTGCGGTACGCTATGCGCAGCAAGTTGATGATGAATTTCATGCACGCTTTAGTGCGACGGCGAGACGGTATCGATATGTTATTTATAACCATGCATATCGACCAGGAATACTGCGCAGTGGTGTAACGCACTTTCATCATCCCCTTGACGAAAATTTGATGCAGGCTGCGTGTCCTGCCATGTTAGGCGAGCAAGACTTTACCTCTTTTCGGGCGGTACATTGTCAATCGAATACCCCGTTTCGTAATATTCACCATTTAAGCGTAGAGCGCGTAAATGATTATTTAGTTATTGATATTAAAGCGAATGCATTTTTGCATCATATGGTCCGAAATATCACTGGATGTTTGACTGACATTGGTATGGGGAAACAGTCTCCACAGTGGATGGCGGAGCTGTTAACACTTAAAGACCGCACACAAGCAGGCGCAACGGCAAAACCAAATGGCTTGTATTTAGTGGATGTGGATTATCCTGAAAAGTGGGGAATACCGTCTACGTCACTAGGACCATTATTTTTACCAAATAAAGACATTGAATAATACGTTAGTTGATTCGTCATTAATAACACAAACGTTATTAATGCGTTCGATAGTGAACTTGTGTAAAAATTATTTTCGAGCCGAGGCCATTCTAATTTAGTCATAAGTATCAATAATGTTTATTATAATAAATATAAGTAAATTATTATTGATTTGTTTGTTGTGGCTCGTATTATGGCATGACTACTAAGACCAGTTTTTTATACCGTTGTAGTCTAAATCATGGTTTAATTGAATCAGTTTGTCTGTATTTACAGACGTCGCGACACAGAATTAGCACAAGAGAGTTGCAAATGAGTTGGTTAGAAAAGATCTTACCTAAAACAGCAAAAGCTTCGGGTAAAAAAGAAATTCCTGAAGGTGTATGGGCAAAATGCGGAGATTGTGATGCTATTTTATATAAAGCTGAACTTGAAAAGTCATTAAATGTCTGCCCTAAATGTGATCATCATATGCGTTTAAGCGCTCGTAAGCGCTTAGAGTATTTTTTAGACGATGCAGATCTTCAAGAGATTGGTGCTCAGCATGAGCCGAAAGACGTACTAAAATTTAAAGATTCGAAAAAATATTCAGATCGAATTTCATCAGCACAAAAAGTAAGCGGCGAAAAAGATGCGTTGGTTGCTATGACAGGCCGTTTGAAAGGTATGCCTGTTGCTGCTGTTTCATTCGAATTTGCTTTCATGGGCGGGTCAATGGCCTCTGTTGTTGGCGCGCGTTTTGTTGACGCAGTGAACCAAAGTTTAGAGCATAATATGCCATTGGTATGCTTCTCTTCATCTGGCGGTGCACGTATGCAGGAAGCTTTGATGTCGTTAATGCAAATGGCTAAAACAAGCGCGGCGTTGGCAAAAATGAGTGAGAAAGGTTTGCCATTTATTTCAGTATTAACCGACCCAACAATGGGTGGGGTTTCTGCATCGCTTGCTATGCTAGGTGATATTAATGTTGCAGAGCCAAAAGCACTTATTGGTTTTGCGGGCCCACGTGTTATTGAACAAACTGTACGTGAAACGTTACCAGATGGTTTTCAGCGCAGTGAATTCTTATTAGAGCATGGTGCAATCGATATGATTGTTGACCGACGCGAAATGAGAGATACTTTAGCACGTATACTTGCTAAGTTTATGGACTTGCCTTCAACTGAACAAGAGCATAGAGTAGCGTAAATTTTTTTAGTTTAAGCTACGTTTATGACAATTCAGACGCCCAGCCAATCGTCAACCCTTGATGATTGGCTTTGTTATTTAGAAAGTGTGCACCCTGCGAATATTGCAATGGGTTTAGCACGAGTCCGAGAAGTTGCGCAAAATATTGACTTACTTGACACGCCAAGCAAAATTATTCTTATCGCTGGGACAAATGGTAAAGGAACAACCGCACGTTGTTTAGAGTCACTTTTGCTTGCTCAAGGGTATAGTGTTGGTACCTATGCATCACCCCATTTAAGTCGTTATAACGAACGTGTCAGAATAAATGGAAAAGAACTAGACGATCAAGTGCATGTCGATGCTTTTCATTTATTAGAGCTGGGTAGAAAAGAGACCCCTTTAACCTATTTTGAATATGGCACATTGGGTGCGCTTGCTATTTTTAAGCGCTTTGCAGTCGATTTTGTCCTTCTTGAGGTTGGATTAGGTGGACGACATGATGCGACCAATATTGTTACACCATATGCGAGTGTGATCACGACGATTGATTTAGATCACAAGGAATATTTAGGAGATACCCGAGAGCTGGTCGGGTACGATAAAGCAGGTATTTTCCGTAAAGATACGCCAGCTATTGTGGGGGATTTAAAAATACCCCATACAGTAACCGATTATGGCGTTGAAATTGACGCTGATTTGATACTGTCAAAGCGTGACTTTTTATTTATTCCTACGCCCACGGGGTTTAGGTGGATTTATAACGATTTTGATTATGAATTTGCTAAGCCCTCTATTCCAGCGCAAAATGTCACCACAGCATTAACCACATTGGCACGGTTAAATTTATTACCAGAAGAAGATGTCATTAGGCAATGTTTGATTGACTTGCAAGTTGAAGGCCGTTTTCAGCAGTTAAGTGCGCAGCCGAGAGTATTCACGGATGTGGCACACAACCCAGAGTCAGCACGGTATTTAGCACATAAATTGAATGACTTTAAAGCACGGGGCTTTAAAATTCATGCATTAATCGCTATGCTTGCAGATAAAGATAAATTGAGTGTTATCAATGAAGTGGTTGATTTAGTAGATACATGGTCATGTGCGTCTTTGCAAAACCCTCGTGCAGAATTAGCAACCAACTTACAAACATTGATACCAAACATAGCATCGAGTCAGGTATTTGACAGCGTTCAAGAGGCGCTTGACTGTATTGTACCAATACTAGATGAGCAGACTGTATTGATTATCTTTGGCTCATTTTTCACGGTGGCAGATGCCATTGCATATTTTGAATAAATAGAGAGTAATTACGTGAACTCAGGATTTATTAACCGTCTAGTAGGAACAAGTATCGTCGTTGTTGCGGCCATAGTTTTTATTCCCAATATTCTTGATGGTGAAAAGGTTCACTACAAAGAAGGCTTTAAAGCCATCCCAGAACGTCCTGAGTTTACGACAGTCGATTTAAAATCGAAAATAAACCTGCGAGTAGAGAACGGCCCAACGATACGTGGTGAGGCTATTGAGGAGGTTGAGGCAGACGATGAGCATTTACTTGAACCTGCTGTAAAAGTAGCTGAAGTAAATAGTGAGATTGAAGCCGATGAATCTGAGACGAAAAATAGTAGTGTAAATGTGTCTACTACAGACGCAACTGTGCAAGAACAAGTCAAACCTGCACCAGAAAAAGTCACAGTAAAGTCTCAGCCCAAAGTCGCTCCCCCGGTGCGTAATAGTACTTCCAACCTGACAAAAATGGCTTATGTGATTCAGTTGGGTAGCTTTTCGCATAAACCGAATGTGGATGCGTTGGTTAAAAAGTTACACAATGCTGGCTTTAAAGCTTTTACACGACCAGTAAAAACGCCTAATGGTACATTGACCAAAGTGTTTGTTGGCCCAGACCTGGATAAGACCAAACTCGAATCTAAGCTATCTAAATTGAAAGAATTAACCAAATTGAATGGTCGTCTTACTCAGTTCAATATTGCAAAATGATCTGGTAATTGCCTTTAGGCTCTTATAGAATGCGCCCAAATTAACGACTTATTGGTTATTATGATCTGGGTTGATTACGCTATACTGTGTATTGTCGGGTTATCGACATTATTTGGCTTACTTCGTGGTTTCGTCAAAGAAGCTATGTCTCTAGTCGTATGGATTGGCGCATTCTTTATCTCTAGTCTTTTTTATCAATATCTAGCAACCTTTCTCACTTCCATTTCAGAACCCCTTTTAAGAAATGCGGCCGCAATTGCCATATTATTCATTGTGACCTTGATGTTGGGTGGGTTTGTTAACTATATCTTAGGTGAGCTTGTGCAGCGCACGGGTTTGTCTGGCACCGATCGACTTTTCGGAATCGTATTTGGTGGTTTACGAGGCGTACTGGTCGTCAGCGCCTTATTGTTTTTTCTGGATGCATTCACTAGTGCGCCTGGCACGCAGTGGTGGTCAGCATCTACTTTGATCCCTGAATTTGGCTTTGTGATAGAGTGGTTTTTTACCTACCTTGAGCATAACTCCAGCTTTTTAAATTCAGTAAACCGTTAATCGGCGAGGAAAATTTCATGTGTGGTATCGTTGGGATAGTCGGAACTTCTCCTGTAAATCAGGCGATTTATGATGGCTTAACTGTTTTGCAACACCGTGGCCAAGATGCTGCTGGCATAATTACTATTGACAATAATACGTTTAGTCTACGTAAAGCAAATGGTTTAGTAAAAGATGTGTTCCATACACGTCATATGAAGCGCCTACAAGGTAACATCGGCATTGGGCATGTGCGCTATCCAACAGCAGGCTCTTCTAGCTCAGCTGAAGCTCAGCCTTTTTATGTGAACTCTCCTTTTGGTATTGGTCTTGCTCATAATGGTAATTTAACCAATGCAGAAGCACTTAAAGAGCGTTTATTTACCACGGCGCGCCGTCATGTAAATACAACGTCAGACTCTGAAATTTTATTAAATATATTGGCACATGAGTTAGGTAAACCTAACAAGATGAAACTCGATGCTGAAGACATGTTTAATGCAATTACCGAGGTAAATGCACAGGCAACAGGTGGTTATGCGAGTATTGCGATGATCATCGGACATGGTATTCTTGCATTTAGAGATCCAAACGGCATTCGCCCACTGGTTTTTGGCAAACGAGAGACGAGCAGTGGTGTTGAGTATATGTTTGCCTCTGAAAGTGTTGCGTTAAAGATTGATGGTTTTGAGTTTGTTCGTGACGTCGCGCCAGGCGAAGCGATTTATGTAACCGAAGATGGACAATTGCATTCACAAATCTGTGCAGTGAAAACTCAACATGCACCGTGTATTTTCGAGTTTGTTTATTTTGCCCGCCCAGACTCAGTTATTGATAATATGTCAGTTTATGCGACCCGTATGAATATGGGTACTAAATTGGGTGAGAAAATAGCAAGAGATTGGGCAGACAAAGACATTGACGTGGTTATTCCTATTCCAGAAACATCTTGTGATGTAGCGTTAGAAATAGCGTCTGAGTTGAACTTGCCGTACCGCCAAGGGTTTGTGAAAAACCGTTACATTGGCCGGACATTCATTATGCCGGGGCAGGAACTACGAAAGAAATCAGTTCGTCGCAAGCTCAATGCAATCGACAGTGAATTTAAAGGCAAAAACGTCTTACTTGTTGATGATTCAATTGTACGTGGTACAACATCGGCGCAAATTGTTGAAATGGCGCGTGAAGCCGGTGCAAAAAATGTGTATTTTGCATCAGCAGCACCAGAAGTACGTTTCCCTAACGTGTACGGTATTGATATGCCATCTGCGGCAGAACTGATTGCACACGGACGAGAAGTTGAAGATATTAACGCAAGCATTGGCGCCGATGGCTTAATTTATCAATCGCTGAATGATTTGATTGCTGCTGTTGGTCAAGAGAATCCAGAGATTAAAGTATTCGAAACATCAGTATTTGATGGGGAATACATTACTGGAGATGTTGATCAAAATTATTTGAATCGCATTGATGCATTACGTAATGATTCAGCTAAGTCAACACGTGAACATGCCATGTCTTCTAGTTTAGAGTTACATAACCAAGAAACAGACGAAGGTGAATAACCTTATAGTCAGTTAACAGGTTCATTAAAACAAAAAAGGAGCGACTGGTCGCTCCTTTTTAATTTAGGATAAAAGCAAGGGGTGTCGGTTTCGATACCCCTAATTGAATGTAGGACTAATTATGCCATTGGTCCATAAAATTGCTGTTGCAGCTAATATAATCACTAGTAGTATCAAACCGCAAGTCACCACTGAGCTGGCATAGATAAACCCGCGTTCCTCAGGAATATGCATAAGTATTGGCACACCTGTGTAGAGCAAGTACACAGAATACGCTAAGGCAACCATTCCCGCAGACACCACAAACCAAAGTTCAGGGTAGAATGCTGAGAATGCCGACATAAACATAGGTGTTGCTGTATAAGCAGAGAGCTCTAAAGTTTGGGTAAATGTTGGTTTGGCGCCAAATGTAACCGCCATCCAATGTGCAAGGTACGATAAGGCAAAAATGCCTAAAATGAGTGCTGTATACATGGCAATGCCAATAAGTAGTGCGCTTTCATGTGTTAAATAAACGGCATCTCCAACACCAATTTCCCATCCTAGATGAACGGATGAGTAATACCCCATAATACTTGGGATCAATGCGATTATTGCAATATGAGATAGGCTGTACTTTACGCTTTCATGACGGTTATCTATTGTTTGCCACTCTTCAAGTGGGTGAGCGTATAAGCCCCACAAATGGTTAAAAATCATATTATGCCCCTTTTTGTTGTCGGTACTATTTTTATACTGCACATATAATTTATGAGGGACTGCTCAATTTTTGTCAAGAAAAGGTTAAACTTTCGTCTAATTGAAAAGTTTTGAATTATTTGAAAACAGATGAAGTAAAACCTGTTTACCGAGTCGGTTCAAGGCGAAGTATCGACTACTTGTGTTGGGTAGGGTTATGGTATAATTGCTCGCGTTGCGCAAAATTAAGAGTCATAAGACCTATTTTCCTGAATTTTAGAAGAGATGTAACCCTTGGACGAGCTATTACACCCAATTAAACAATTCTTACAATGTGAAACACCTCAAGCGTGGATTGAAGCAGCAATTGACCCAGATAATTTATCAATTGTCTTAATTGACCATCTGATCTGCGAGCTCAAAGCAGCCCAGTCAGCGATGTTCTTGATACGTAAATATGCAGTTGATAAAAACAGTGCTGATGCCTTATTAGAGTGGTTAAAGCCCTTTGAAACACTCATTTATAAGCGAGAAGGGGATTGGCGTGCGCTTCCTGGCAAGAATAAACTCACAAAGTCAGTGATCCCAAAATCTAATTCACCATATGGGCAAGATTTAATAGATAAAATGGTAATTCTGATTAAAGAAGAGTTACATCACTTTTATCAAGTGTTAGAGATCATGGATGAGTATGGTGTTGAATATCGCAGCATTACCCCGTGCCGCTACGCAAAGGGGATGCTGCGTCATGTTAAAACGTATGAGCCGGATGCGATGATTGATAAGTTGATTTGTGGTGCTTATATTGAAGCTCGTTCATGTGAGCGTTTTGCTAAGCTTGCGCCTCATGTTGATAAAAGGCTTGGGGACTTTTATGTTTCTTTATTGCGCTCAGAAGCACGCCACTATCAAGATTATTTAACGCTGGCAGAAGAGATTGCTGGTGGTGATATTTCTGAACGAGTGACGTTTTTTGGTGAAGTAGAAGCGGACTTGATCACTTCCCCAGATACAGACTTTAAATTTCACTCAGGATATCCAGTATAAGTTGCTTTGTTAAATTTACTTTAAGATCGTCCCTTTGAGTTTTTGGCCAAGTTCATTAACGACTAAGTATGAACTTTGGCTATACCAATCACCTAATACAGTTCGGGTAAGAAGTGGTTGTTCGGGCTGTATTGGTTCATATGTATGGACATAAGGTCGATGTGTATGACCGTGGATCATATTGCATACATTGTGTTGTGCAAACATGTCTTTGACGGCATCGTTTGTCACATCGAGTATTTCAACTGCTTTCCCGGATTGATTTTGTTTGCTTTTTAAACGTGCTTTTCTAGCTACTCTACGGCGGTACCAAAGTGGCGTCGCAAGAATGAGTTTGGGCCACCACCACCCTCTACTTTTTTTACGAAACTGTTGATAGGCAATGTCTTGCGTACACATTTCATCACCATGGAGTATAACTGTATTAGTGCCGTATAAATTGACTACAATTTGCTCAGGCAGTAACGTAAAGCCGGCTTGCTGTGCATAAGCTTTACCAAGTAAAAAATCTCGATTGCCGTGCAAAAAGTACACTGAAATATGCATGTTTTGTAATGTTTTTAATTTTTCAGCAATGTTAATAGCCAAGGGTGCTTGTTCATCATCACCAATCCAGACTTCAAAGAAATCGCCTAAAATATATAGCGCATCGACTTCTTGATTCATATGCGTATCAAGAAAATCATAAAAAGCACGGGTAATGTCAGGGCGGTCATCGGTCAAATGAAGGTCAGAGATAAAGTAAGTTTTACGCATTGGGCCTCTTGCAAAATAAAGCGGGTAAATGACCCGCTTATGATTTGTTGTAATCGATTAAGCTACAGTAACCTTTTCGATTAGCACATCTTCAAGAGGGACATCTTGATGAAAGCCTGAAGAGCCTGTCGCTACATTTTTAATTTTCTCGACAATATCCATGCCTTCAACGACTTCAGCAAACACACAATAGCCCCAGCCTTGTGATGTTTCACTGCTGAAATTTAAAAAATCATTATTATTTACGTTAATGAAAAATTGCGCTGTAGCTGAATGTGGATCAGGCGTACGTGCCATAGCCAACGTACCTGTTTTATTACTTAAGCCATTAGTCGCTTCATTTTGAATAGGTGATTGGACTGTTTTTTGCTCCATACCTGGTGTAAAGCCTCCACCTTGAACCATAAACCCGTCAATTACACGATGGAAT
This sequence comes from Pseudoalteromonas sp. MMG005, assembly GCF_018101015.1. Classification (NCBI taxonomy): domain Bacteria; kingdom Pseudomonadati; phylum Pseudomonadota; class Gammaproteobacteria; order Alteromonadales; family Pseudoalteromonadaceae; genus Pseudoalteromonas; species Pseudoalteromonas sp. MMG005. Next base: position 29,656 of record NZ_JAGJEK010000013.1, read on the forward strand.
ATAGTGCCATCATAAAAACCGGATTTAGCGTAATTTAAAAAGTTTTCAACAGTAGCGGGTGCTTCTTCAGCGAATAGTTTGATACTGATCTCACCGAAATTAGTGTGTAGAACAACCATAGAGGCTTCCTAATAATTAGTTTTCAAAGAAGGATATTCTATAGCAGAAATAACTAGGCTGACAATTTTCGTCGCATATTTATTGTCAGCTGATGAAAAATTGCGCGTAAACATATGGATTTGTATTGATTTGGGTATAGAGCGGCGGCAGAGCAAGTGTTATCATTGTTGTTCATGTCTACTTTTGTTTAGGAATAACGCTACATGTTGCAGATATACAATACACTTACACGCCAAAAGGCGCCGTTTAAACCATTAGTCGAAGGTAAAGTCGACATGTACGTGTGTGGTATTACTATTTATGATTTCTGCCATGTGGGGCATGCGCGCACTTATGTCTCGTTCGATGTTATGAACCGGTATTTACGTCATTTGGGTTACCAAGTTACTTATGTACGAAATATCACAGATGTTGACGATAAAATAATAAAAAGAGCAGCTGAAAATAACGAAGAAATTAATGAATTAACGGTTCGAATGACTAAAGCGATGCATGAGGATTTTGCTGCATTGAACATTTTACCTGCGGATATAGAACCGACAGTGACTGGTCATATGGATGAAATCATTGAAATGATTGAACGTCTAGTCGCGAAAGGCCATGCCTATATTGCCAATAGTGGTGATGTGTTGTTTGACGTGTCTACATTTGAGCAATATGGGCAGTTATCTCAACAAGATTTAGAAATGTTGCAGGCGGGAGCTCGGGTTGAGGTGGCTCATGATAAAGATGATCCATTGGACTTTGTACTGTGGAAAAAGGCTAAAGCAGATGAGCCATCATGGTCATCCCCTTGGGGTGATGGTCGTCCAGGTTGGCACATAGAATGTAGTGCTATGAGCTCGAAACACTTAGGTGAATTCTTTGACATTCATGGAGGTGGCTCTGATTTACAGTTTCCTCATCACGAAAATGAAATCGCACAATCATGCTGTGCGAACAACGGTCGCTATGTAAATACGTGGATCCATACAGGTATGGTGCAGGTAAACAAAGAGAAAATGTCTAAGTCTTTAGGGAATTTTTTTACTGTGCGAGAGGTTCTTAAAAAGTATGATCGTGAAACAGTACGTTACTTTTTAATTAATGGGCAATACCGAAGTCAATTAAATTACTCTCAAGAAAACCTTGACCAAGCACGCGCCTCGTTAGAACGTATTTATACCGCTTTACGCGGCATCGAAACAATCGCAGTGGAACTAGCAGAGAACATCTACGTTAAACGTTTCGAATCGGCAATGAACGATGACTTTAATACACCAGAAGCTTTACCTGTGATTTTTGAATTAGCAAAAGAAATTAATGTGCTAAGAGAGAAAGATGTAAAAGCAGCAGGAGAGCATGCATATGTGCTTGTAAAGTTAGGTGAGATATTAGGTATTGCGCAGCAAGCGCCTGAAGCATTCTTGCAAGGTGAGCAAGGTAATGATGAAGTTGCAAAGATTGAAGGGTTGATCGTTGCTCGAAATGAAGCTCGGGCAAATAAAGACTGGGCAGCTGCTGATGCGGCACGAGATGCACTCACTGAGCTTGGGGTTGTGCTTGAAGACAGTGCAGGAAAGACCACCTGGCGTAAAGCATAAGATACGTATTGCGCATATAAGGTCTGTAATGACCGATTACAGTTCATGCTTAAAAGCACGATTTTTTATCGTGCTTTTTTGTTTTTAAAATTACATTATTTCTCTAAATCAATTCGCCCTGGTACTTTTGTGTAAAAGCGTATATTGCTATTTTTCTGAAGCTCTTTGTCTTGAAAATCAGTGGTTCGTCGAAAAACCTAGTAAATCATCGTATTTAGTGTTAAATATTTACATATGATAGAAATCTTGCACTAATTAAAAGTAGAATTATAGTTAAATAAGTGTGATTTATTCCGGTGGCGAGCCATGGTAGATAACTATGTAAGTACTGAGTTAGATAATATCGGCATATTTGTCGATAAAATGAACGTGGGTCTTAGGCACTTCAATAGCAGTATTTTTACATTTCGGTCAGTACCGGGGTTGCCTCTTGATGTGCAATGCTTTGCTCGAAAGAAAGATCCGTTTTCTCAGAGCGAGACTTGGCTTGTGTGCAAAGAAATATCCGAAGATCAATTGTCTAGTAGTGACCAAGTTCACGTTGAGCTCTCTGTTCCGAGTAGTGAGTTTGTGCAAACTTTACAGAGTAAAGGTCACAGTGCATTGACTATGTATATAGTGACGCGTCGAGGACAGCTTATGTCATTCTTTTTAGATGACGGTGAAGCTGCAACGGGGTATTTGAGTTCACAAGAGGCGATGAGCAGAATGATGTCAGATCTTTGTGCTGCACGGGCATTGATCTCAACAGTAATTTATTAGTAGATTTAAGTGTTACCCAACCACATAAAAGGCACTGAAAGGTGCCTTTTTTCTATTCTATTTAGTCATCACTTTTATTGATCGTAACAACTCTTTGTGGAAAAGGAATATCAATATTTGCTGCTTTAATATCATTGTAAATGAGCTGGTTAATCGCGAGTTTAGACTCAATAATTTGAGTGGTCGGTACCCAATAACGATAACTGATAATTATTGCGCTATCACCGAATCGTTCGATCCCAATTTGGGGTGCTGGGTTATTTGTCACATTTGAATGGGCACAAAGTACTTGATTAATGACTTTAATTGCCGTGTTTGGGCAAGTACTATAGGCAATACCAATGTCACCTTTCACTAATGAATATTTAAATGTGTTATGGAGGATTTCTCCAATAATATGTTTATTTGGAATGGTAATTTCAACTTGGTCTTCATTTACCAAGATTGTATGGCCGAGTTCGATTACTTTAACAAGTCCACTAACTCCTTTAACTGAAATTGTATCTCCGACAATAAAAGGTCGGGTAGCAATGATGGCAAGCCCAGAGCCGTAGTTTGATAGCATGCCTTGCAGAGCTAAGCCAGCCCCTAAAGATGCCGCACCAATGGCTGCTACAAATGGGGTTACACTGATCCCAAGTTTGCCCAGTGCAATGATCACGAACATAATGATGAGCAGTACTTTTACAACATTACTGATAAAGTTAGTTAAGGTTACATCCATTTTATGGCGCAGCATGAGCTGTTCTACCATTTTAGATAATCGGTTAGAAAGCCATAAGCCAACTACTAAGATGACAATTGCGCCAACAACTTGCATGCTATAGTTGATGAGATAGTCTCGAATTAAATTAAAGTAATGTTCAAATTGCTGTATTTCTTGCTCAATCATAGTGCGAAGTCCTAGAGGTATATTTCACGCGAATAATAAAGTGACTTTAGTTAACCATTTATACAGTATAGGTACCCAAAAGGCTGTGATTAATGCGCTTATAGTCATTGCGGCAGACGCAAAGATGCCAGCTTGTGGGTGATATTCTATTGCGGTGGCAGTGCCAATAGCATGGCATGATACCCCAAGCGCAACCCCTTTGGCTTGAGGTTTATCAATTGCGAGAAATGATAAGATATGCAGGCCGAATACGCCTCCAAAAACACCGATAAGTATGACCATGATAGCTGCGACTGCCGGCAATCCATTTAAACTTTCAGTGACAATGAGACTAATAGGTGTTGTGACTGAAAGCGCTGCTAATGACGCTGTAAGGTGTGGTGAAGCATTGAACCCCAAGCATAGGAAGTACGCGCCTACAGTGGCTACACTGACGCCCGTAAAGCTACTTGAAATAAGTAATAGCAGCGACTTTTTAACTATTCTAAACTGCATATAAATTGGATATGCCAGAGACACTACCGCCAATTCTAAGAAAAAGTTAATAGGCATAGTTGCGGCTTTGTAATCTATGTACCGTATATCTAATGCCAATAATATCGTACTTGAAATACAAATAGTAGTAAGAACAGGGTTGAGCAAAGGGGTGGGAATACGTTTATAGAGCGCGCGGCAGAGGAAGAAAAGAGCAATGGTGAGCCCGCTTATTAGTAAGAGGTTACTCACGATAACGCCCTTTGTTAGCGATATAGCCAGAGATAAATAGGCCAAGACATGGGATTGAGATTAAAATATATAGTAATAATAGTAAATTGCTTGAAAAGAGGGGGATGTATTGAATAATTCCTACTCCGGCTGGGACAAAAAACAACGCCATGTACTTTAAAATAGGTATCACTGCAGGAGAAAGGAGCATAGGTTTTATTAACTTTACAGACAGCAAGAGCAGTAAAATTAGCATGCCTAATAATGGTCCAGGAATTGTCAATTGGAAAATATGGATCACACCTTTCGCACTGAACAAACAAATAATAAGGAGCAATAACGCAAAGCAGGTTTGAAGAATACGTTTTATCAAAATAGGTCTATCTGCCTCTAAAGTAATGACACCATAATATGTACTAGAGCGTTTGGCAATGAGACTCTTTTACCATTTACTTCTCGGGATATATGGCTTTATTTCTTCCTTTGCTGCGTTTTGCATTGCAATGCGGGTGTTTTTATTTATTAATAAACGCAATTGGGACCAGGTTTCTAGCGAGAGAACTTGTCGTCGATTTGCTGAGTAGGCGCAATTGTTCACTTTTTTTATTGCGGCAAGTGCGTCTGGTGAGCGCAATAATAGAGAATCTAATAATGCAGTGACTGCACCAGCTGTATGTGTATGTATTTCACTGATCAGTCCATACTCTTTGGCATTTGATGCACTAATAGGTTGAGCTTGTGACGTAATACGCCACAGTATGTCCTGATTAATAAGGCCTGGTAACAAAACACCACTGCCCATATCAGGGCACAACCCCCATTTTGCTTCCATGATAGCCAGTTGAGCACACGGACCCGCTATGCGATAGTCGGCACCCAGGGCGATATGCAGGCCTGCGCCAAAGCAGTTGCCATTTATAACAGCAATGACGGGGATATGGAGGTCTTTCCACGCTAAAGTGACACGTTGCACGAGGTTGGCACTGCCTGGTAGCCATTTGAATAAGAGTTTGAAAATTGCAGCTGGTTTATTTACTACAGACTTAACATCTAACCCAGAGCAAAAGTGACCGCCAGCTCCGGATAAAACCACGGCTCTGACTGTTTTATCTTTTTTGAGGTCTTTAATGATTTTATCAAGTTCTATAAACATTGATAAGTTGAGCGCGTTTTGTTTCTTAGGACGGTTGAGCGTTACCCAAGCAATGTTATTTTTGATTTCTAGTGTAATCATCATTTTCTTCCATAAAACTGTAAACCTTACAACCAAATTAGAGTGTAAACTCTATCTCGAGTAAATTCATCAAAGAAATTTGATAATTTAACGGATCTAGATAGCCAACAAATTTATGACTTTGCTATGATAGCGCTATAGCTTAAATAAAGAGATTGCCATTATGTCTGCTCGCCTTTCTAGCGTAGAAGAGATCACCCATCAAGCGTATGATATTTTTTTACAGTTAGCACCAGAGAATTTATCGGAACAAGATATTCAGCAATTTAACGAGCATCACGGAGAGTATGGTTTCATTGAGGATAGTGAGCCAGATGATGATTGGCAGCAGTTTGTTTCTTTGGAAATTGAACCGGAGCACTTTATTCAAGTTATAATCGGAATTGAATATGAAGATGGCGACGAAGTTTTTGCACGTATCTTAATTAGCCGTGATATGGATGCTCCATTTTGCCATGTCTTATGGAAGCAAGAGAAAGCACAATTAGAACAGTAAAATAACAGAGTGAAGTAGAAAATCAGTATTGTGTCATACATCAAATTAGCAGGTTACGCTTATCTAACTGCATGTAGTTTTCAGTCTTGGGCTGTCGACCCATTTGAAGAGTTTCATCAGTACGGAGAATTATCCGACGAAGAAATACATAAGTTGCATCAAGGTGAAGTGTTGTACGGAGATATCGAGTTTGGCTTGATAGCCAATAAAGGTAACACACGAAGTACAGCGTTTAAGTTAAAAAGTAATGTGTATCAAGATTTTGAACATTGGCGCAATCACTTCAAACTCGATGGCCTGTATAAAGAAGAAACAGATTCAGATACAGATAAATCGGATGTATCTGCTTCACGCTATTATATTTCCGCGCAAGGGAACTATAAAATTGGACGTGATAATGAGTCTTTGTTTATCTATGGCGATTACAATAATGATAAGTTTAATGGCAAAGCATATACAGGGACTGTAGCACTGGGGTATGGCAACCGGATATTCCAAGGTACCAAAAATACCGTCGACTTCGATATCGGACCTGGATTATATTTATCTAAAACAGCTCATGATGTGGTGCTTGAACCCGACGTAGACCGAACTCAGCACGGGCAATTGCTGAGGGTGTCATTGCAATGGGAAAGAACAGTATCTAAGCAGACTCGATTTAACCATGATCTTAGTATTGAAAAGTCATTATCAGGATTAAATAGCAGAGTATTTAGTGAGACGGCCTTGGTGAGCCAAGTAATGGGGGGGGTGTCATTAAAAGTGTCTTATACCTATAGATATAATTCCCAGCCTGAAGAAAACAAACAAAAAGTAGATACCGAATTAGGTGTTACTTTGGTTTATAGCTTTTAATAGGAGCAGAGATGTACCAACATACACAATTAGCATGGACTATCTGGGGAATTGTCGCCTGGATTGCAAGCTTTTTAGCGATGGCAATCGTGCTGATGGGTAACAATGCAGCTATCTTACTTTTCGCAGGCGTTTTGTTGTTAGTGGCAGTGGTGTTCTACGGTTTAACAATTAAAGTAGACCAAAAAGCGCAACAGCTATCGTGGTGGTTTGGACCTGGGGTTGCGAAGAAATCATTAAACTTTGACGAAATATCGTCTATAAAAGCGGTAACGAATACGTTTCGCCATGGTGTTGGTATGAGGATCACCAATGATGGTTGGGTGTATTCTGTTTCAGGCTTTCGTGCAGTTGAAATAACACTGAATGATGGAATGAAGTATCGGTTGGGAACGAATGATCAGGCTGCACTCATAGATACGATGAAAGATAAAGTAATTATCGAGCCAAAACTGAGTGAAGAAGGAACGACCGATGAGATCGAAACTCAGTTGAAAAAACGTAAAAAAGATGCGTTTGATATGAATTAACTAGTCATTGCTAATGTGTTTAAAACGCGCACCTGGATGGTGAGCGTTTTAAATTAAGGCTTAGTGATCGTGACCACACCCACCATCGCCATGGACGTGGCCATGACTTAGTTCATCTTCAGTCGCATCACGCACTTCTAAAATTTCTACGTCAAAATGTAGAGTAATCCCTGAAAGAGGGTGATTTCCATCAACGATGACTTCTTCATCTTGAATATCAATGATCATAACCATTTGATCACCGTCATCAGTCGATGCTCTAAACTGCATACCGACCTCAATTTCCATACCATCAAACATTGATTTAGGTACCGCTTGCATTAGGTCATCATATCGCTCACCATAGCCTTGCTCAGGCTCAACGGTCACACTTAAGGTATCACCAGCTACTTTGTCTATGATTGCATCTTCTAAGCCTGGAATTAAGTAGCCTGTACCTATGATAAACAATAATGGCTCACCATCAAATGAATTATCAATTGTGTTTTTGTCATTATCCAGTACTGAATAATGCATTTTCACTACTTTGTTTGGTGCGATTTTCATAATATTTCCCGTCTATTTGTCATCTTCTAGAGAATATGGCAGAGGTAAAATTGACATAGATACCTCTGGCGAGTGCTTAGCACGTAATGTCGATGTAACATCAGTGTCATTAGGTAGTACAGCTAAAGCACTATATTTTTGTGTTTTGGAATTATAAACTTGATTGATAATTTTTCCTGCTCGACGCCAGTTTTCACCTAACTGTATTTCCACATCAGTTTCACTGAACGCTTTGTCATTGGAGCCTTGTAGAATATACATAGCACGCTTGTTTTTACCTAAGTAACGCATGCGCGCAACCGTTTCCTGGCCGGTATAACACCCTTTTTTAAAGCTTATTCCACCAATTGCTTGCAAGTTAATCATTTGTGGGACGAACTCTTCAACCATTCCATCACTTAACTGCGGCTCACCCGCAATAATCGTTGCCTCTGTAAAGGCATGGTGCTCATCACTTAATGTGATTTCAGCAGGTAAATTGAAATGTTCATCAACGTAAAGCACGATACGGTTTTCATCCAAACGCAGTGCTTTTTGATTGGCGAACTCACATGCATTTGAGTTTGCGAAGTTTAAGCCGAGTAATTCACATGTTTTAGTTTCGTTGTCAGTTAATATCCCTATGATATTTGGAGAGGCTAAATGATGAATATCCACTTGCGCGAACACACCATATTTTTTTAGCTCTCGTGCTGATGCCGCAACTTCACTTTCAGAGCCCATCATAAAAAAATGATCATTAAATTTAAACACTCTGAATGCGCCCCAAAGCTTGCCCTTAGGGCTACAATGACCTGCCCACATAAATTGTTCATCAGTGATTAGATTCATATCTTGCGTTAACTGGCCATGCAAATAACTTAGTTGCTCTTGACCTGAAATAGAAATCAGCTGATATGGCAACTGAAAAGCGCGAGTGAGCGACATAATATAGATCCCTATAAATTGAGTTTTTTAATAATAACGCATATCCAGAGTGTCATAAATGGATGGTGATGATTTAACAACAGATATGAGAGCTTTATTTGGTGATTTAAAGTAAAGCGGTGTATTTCTATACATATTCTAAGATATAATCTTAAACTTAAGAAGGTGATAAGAAATTAATTTTTAGGGGTGAATAATGGCTGAGCTTTTTTCTAAATCTCGCACAAAGTGGGCTTGTCGTCGGGGTATGTTAGAGCTTGATGTTTTACTTGGGCCATTTGTTGACGAAGCGTATGATGCATTGTCAGAACATCAAAAGTTGGTATTTCAACGATTACTTGAAATGGAAGACCCGGACTTGTTTGCTTGGTTTATGGGCCATGAACAATGTCCTGATGCAGAGCTAAATACCATGGTGCAATTAATTCTTGGCAGAGTCCGCGTATAGATTTGAAGTAGAAAATAATGTATTAGACCATCGAACAATCGTGGTCTTTTTTGCATGTCTAAGTTTTCTATTCATTTTGTTATTCCCAACGGTTGTGGTGATAATCAGCAATATATTATGTTGTATATTGGGGTGTGTGATCAGTATCAATACACTGGAAAAGAAATTCATTACATCAGGCGTGATAAACCTCAGTATTTCAAAAAACTATATTAGTTGGCAAACCGGTGAACAGGTTATAGAAGGCAAAGTTAGCCGGGCGAAGTTGTACTTAAATGTACTTGTTTTGGAAGTGAATAACTTTGACCATTCTCAACAGTTGTGTGTTATACAGTCTGCGTTGACGACACAATCGTGGAGACGATTGTGTCGTGTAAGTTTAAACTGTTCAAGCTAAGGTGTTAAAATGGTTGGTTCTGGGTTACTGCTTTGGTCTGGGTAATCCAATGTATAATGCAAGCCTCTGCTCTCTTTTCGTTCTAGTGCACTGCGAATAATTAACTCCGCAACCTGAACTAAATTCCTAAGCTCTAATAAGTTATTGCTGACTCTAAAATTAGCATAATACTCGTGGATCTCTTGATTAAGTAACTCAACCCTGCGCAGTGCTCTTTCAAGTCGTTTAGTTGAACGAACGATACCAACATAGTCCCACATGAACAAACGTAACTCATGCCAATTATGCGTAATCACCACTTCTTCATCTGAGTTACTTACTCTACTTTCGTCCCATTCAGGCAGCATAGGAGGGGCGGGCATAGTGTTAAGTTTAAGTAAAATATCTTTGGCAGCGGCATGAGCAAATACAATACATTCGAGTAGGGAATTACTCGCCATACGATTGGCGCCGTGGAGACCTGTATAGGCGACCTCTCCAACCGCATATAAATTACTTAAATCAGTACTGCCATTAAAGTCGGTGATTACACCACCACAAGTGTAGTGTGCTGCAGGTACTACGGGGATTGCATCCTTGGTTATATCTAACCCAACACTTAAACATTTGGCATATATCGTCGGGAAATGCTCAATGATAAAGTCTTTATCTTTATGAGAGATATCTAGGTAAACACAATTCGCACCAAGACGTTTCATTTCATAATCAATCGCGCGTGCAACGACATCCCGTGGTGCAAGCTCTTCTCGTTCGTCAAAATCGGGCATAAACCGAGTACCGTCAGGACGCTTCAATAGCGCTCCTTCACCGCGCATGGCCTCAGTAATAAGAAAGTTTTGTAGCTCTGGGTGATATAAACTGGTTGGGTGGAATTGATTAAACTCCATATTGGCGACTCGACATCCTGCACGCCACGCCATAGCAATACCATCCCCACTCGATACGTCAGGGTTTGAAGTGTATAAATATACTTTGCTAGCTCCGCCTGTTGCTAACGCTACAAACTTTGCTGAAATGGTTTCTACTTGTTCGGCAATACGATTGTAGACATAAATACCATCGATCTGTTTCTTATTATTTTTGTTCGGAATTAAGTCAATGGCATTGAATTGTTCACATACAGTGATATTTGCATGACTTAATACTTGACTGACTAATGTGGTTTGCACAGCTTTACCGGTCGCATCGGCGGTGTGCAATATACGACGGTGACTGTGGCCTCCTTCCCGTGTTAAGTGAAAGCGTTCTTTACCTTTACTGTCAAATTCCATGTCAAATGGCACACCTTGCTCAATAAGCCACTTTAAGCAATTTTTAGCATTACTAGCAGTATAATGAACCGCTTCTCGGTCGCATAACCCCGCTCCTGCGGCCAGCGTGTCATCTACGTGGGATTCAATGCTGTCATTTTTTTTATCGAATACTGCGGCTATTCCACCTTGAGCATAGAGTGTTGAACCTTCTTTTAGCGCACCTTTGCTGACAACGGTTACGTGGCAGTGGTTTGCTAAAGATAGAGCTAAGCTTAAACCGGCAGCACCGCTGCCAATAACAACTACGTCAGTGTGATGGTGTTTTATTTGTTTCATGATCTTCGCTTTTTCTATGCGTTTCATTCAGCTATATGTACATATCTGCTATGATACAACTAACTTGACGTCAATACTGAATATTTTTATTAGCATTTAGTGCTGATATATACGTCTAGACGTGTAATTTGGACTTATTTTAAAAAAAAATATAAAAAAAACAGAACTTTTTATTTATAACTTAGTCAGAGTAGCTGTGATTAATGGCAATAGTGATTAAGTAATAAATTATAACAATGAGGAGTACCGGCTCGAATGAGCGAGCAGGATTTGGATTTAGAACTGGTTAAGCGGGTTCAGCAAGGAGATAAAAACGCCTTCAACCTTTTAGTTGCCAAGTATCAGAATAAAGTAGCGGCTTTGATCTCTCGTTATGTGTCGAATCATGGCGATGTAGCGGATGTTGCACAAGAAGCATTTATTAAGGCTTATCGTGCATTGCCGAACTTTCGGGGAGATAGTGCATTTTATACGTGGTTATATCGTATAGCTGTTAATTGCTCGAAAAATTACTTGGTATCTCAAGGGCGAAAGCCGCCAGCCAATGATGTCGATGCAGAAGAAGCCGAGTTTTATGACGGCGCAGAGCAACTTCGCTCTAATGCATCACCAGAGAATTTGTTGTTAAGTGAAGAGGTTAAATCAGTGATATATCAAACTATCGATGGTTTGCCTGATGACTTGAAAACCGCTATCACCTTGCGAGAAATCGAAGGGATGAGTTATGAAGAAATTGCGGTGATTATGGATTGTCCAGTAGGGACAGTGCGTTCTCGCATTTTCAGAGCTCGAGAAGCGATAGACAATAATTTAAACCCATTAATAGGTGAATCCTAACATGACAAAAGCTAACCACACTGCATCGCGTCAAGAAGTAGCGTCTCGAGTGCTAGATGGTGACTTACCGTCGAATGAGCTATCAGTGGCACAACTTGATACTGAAAAGTTTGTTCGCTATGCCCAGATTGGGGATGTAATGCGTGAACGCCAGGGTGGGCTCAATATTGATATTACTGCAAGCGTGGCTGCAGCGTTAGAGAGTGAGCCATGCCATAGTGTTCCAGTGGGGTCGCAGGTTGATGTTCAAGATAATGGGACAAAAGTAATTAAGTTAAACGCTTGGCAAAAGCCGCTATCACAAATGGCTATTGCTGCGAGTGTCGCGCTTGTTGCTATTGTCGGAGTGAATACAATGCCGCAGCCAAGTGGTGAAAATACAGATAACTTACCTGTATTCCAATCAACCCCATTGGCAGGTGGAGTGTCTCCAGTGAGTTTCTCTTCAGAGCAACCTGCTTTGGAAAGCGCCGAAAAAGGCTTGCGTGAGCTACAACAGCAGCGTATAGGTGCTCTCGTTTTAGAACATCAAAGACAATCAAGAGTAGCGTACTCTTTGCAAAAGCAGATACAGCGAGCAGATGAACAGCCAGAGGAAAAGAAGTAATTAAATGAGATTAATTGGCTGTATTTTAGGTTTATTTTTTACATTTATTGCAAACGCTAATAATGTAACGACAGCAGAGCAGCTTTTACACAATATGGCAAAAGCTGTTCATACTAGGAACTTTAACGCATCATTCGTTGTTTCTAAGGGTAAGGGGATGGAACCTTATCGTTGGATACACGCAAAACAAGGTGATACAGAACTTGAATTATTAAGTTTACTGAATGGTGCTGGCTTAGAAATGGTAAGAGTGAATGACCGTGTAACTTACTTTGAACCCCAGTCGCCTCCTTACTCGATAAGTACAGACTCAATCGCGGGGCCTATTCCGGAAGTTTTATTTAAAGATATTTCTTCTTTACTAGAAAACTATGATTTTGTGCTGGGCGGTAAAGGACGAGTTGCTGGCAGGCCTTCACAGTTGGTACGAATAGAGTCAAAAGATGAGAGTAAATATAATTATTGGTTATGGATTGACACACAATCGTCATTACTTTTGAAAGCGGCTTATGTAAACCAACAAGGTGACCTTTTAGAGCAGTTGTTATTAACTCACATAAGTGTCACTCCTGAGCCATCATCTCAACTTCTTGAGCTACAACAGAAAGAATTTCCAGCACCATTACCAATGCAAACTGTCAATGAGCAAGGTAGCACAACGAGCAATTGGGTAATTGGATGGTTACCTCAGGGGTTTAAGTTACTTAAATCAGACAGACATAAATTGGATTTAAATAACGAATTAGCCGATTACTACTTATACTCTGATGGTTTAGTTGATATTTCGGTGTTTGTGCAGCGGCCATTACCAGGACAACGCGCCAGTGGTGCGCTCTCTTCAGGCGCGACTACAGTATATGTGCATAACTCAGGTGCTTTTGATGTATCAGTTGTCGGTAATATCCCTGCGTTGACAGCAAAGAGCATTGCTGAGTCGGTACAACGACCTTTATGATTGAACAGACTCTACAGGTAGTGTCAGTTGATGGCACTACCGCATATTTACAAGCTGAGCAAAAGCCAGCTTGTGCCGGCTGCAATGGTAAATGTGGCTCTCAAATATTTAGTAAACTGTTTGGTACTCACAGCAAAACCTTTCCAATTGAACTTGAACATGTCGTAGAAGTCGGTCAACAGATACGTCTGTCATTAGATGATAGACATATTGTGCGCAATGCTTTTTTTGTATATATGTTTCCATTGTTGGGGGCATTTTTTGCTTTGTTTATCGGCGCAGTCGGTTTTAGCGTACCTGAACCTTGGCAAATATTTTGTGCTGTGATAGGTGGGTTTTTAGGCTTTTTAATTGCTAAACAGCAAGTTAAACGCTTGAAGCATGAAGTTAGATTGGTGAAAGTTTATCCAATTAGTATTCCTCTGACGCAAATAGATGGTGATTGCGGCAAATAAAAGGTAAAATCTCGGCTTTATTATAAACCATGACTTACAGAAGTTTAGAATCCAGTATATGAAGCATATCCGTAACTTTTCTATCATCGCCCACATCGACCACGGCAAATCAACGCTTTCAGACCGTTTGATCCATGTCTGCGGTGGCCTTACTGACCGTGAAATGCAACAGCAAGTGCTGGATTCGATGGACATCGAACGTGAGCGCGGCATTACCATTAAAGCGCAGAGTGTAACGTTAAATTACACTGCGAAAGATGGTGAAACTTACATGTTGAATTTTATCGACACACCAGGACACGTAGATTTTACTTATGAAGTGTCTCGTTCTTTAGCTGCTTGTGAAGGTGCTTTACTTGTAGTTGATGCAGGGCAGGGGGTCGAAGCGCAAACGTTGGCAAACTGTTACACCGCCATCGAAATGGATTTGGAAGTCATTCCAATTCTGAATAAAATTGATTTACCGCAAGCAGATCCTTTGCGTGTTGCTGAGGAAATTGAAGACATTGTTGGTATCGACGCATTAGATGCGGTGCAATGTAGCGCTAAAACAGGCATCGGTATTGATGATGTACTGGAAAACATTGTACGAGATGTACCACCACCGGAAGGTGATCCGGAAGCGCCGTTACAAGCACTAATTATCGACTCTTGGTTTGACCCGTATCAAGGGGTTGTATCATTGGTACGTATTAAACACGGTGAATTGCGTAAAGGCGATAAAATAAAAATAATGTCGACAGATCAAACGCATATTGCGGATCATGTTGGTATTTTTACACCAAAGCAAACGAATACCGGTATTTTAAAAACAGGTGAAGTTGGCTTTGTTATTGCGGGTATTAAAGACATTCATGGTGCGCCTGTGGGTGACACAATTACATTATCGCAAAATTCAGCGGTTGAGCGTTTACCCGGTTTCCAACGAGTTAAGCCTCAGGTTTATGCGGGTATGTTCCCAATAGCTTCAGATGATTATGAAGCATTCCGTGACGCCTTAAATAAATTAAGTCTGAATGACGCATCGTTATTCTTTGAACCTGAAAGTTCAACAGCACTGGGTTTTGGTTTTCGAGTCGGTTTCCTTGGCATGCTCCATATGGAAATCATCCAAGAACGACTAGAGCGTGAATATGATATGGATCTAATCACGTCTGCGCCGACAGTAATTTATGAAATAGTAACAAAGGATGGTACTATTCAAATTGATAACCCGTCTGACTTACCTGCTGTGAACGACATTATTGAAATGCGTGAACCAATGGTTGAAGCAAATATCCTAGTACCGCAAGAGTACTTAGGTAATGTTATTACACTGTGTGTAGAAAAGCGTGGTTCGCAAACAAAGATGGCATACCACGGAAAACAAGTTGCAGTAACTTATGAGTTGCCTATGGCTGAAGTGGTTATGGACTTCTTTGATAAGTTGAAATCAACCAGCCGCGGCTTTGCTTCACTAGATTACAACTTTAAACGCTTCCAAGTATCAGACATGGTAAGAGTAGATATACTTATTAACGGTGACAGAGTTGATGCGTTGGCTATTATTGTCCATCGCGATGGCGCGCAATCAAGAGGCCGCCAACTTGCCGAGGCACTTAAAGAACTAATCCCACGGCAAATGTTTGATATAGCAATTCAGGCGGCAATCGGTGCTCATGTTATAGCAAGAACAACCGTGAAACAGTTACGTAAGAATGTAATAGCAAAATGTTACGGTGGTGACGTGAGTCGTAAGAAGAAGTTACTTCAAAAACAAAAAGATGGTAAAAAACGCATGAAACAGTTAGGTAATGTAGAAGTGCCTCAAGATGCATTTTTAGCCATATTAAAAGTAGGCAAATAACAGGAATTTTTAGATGGCTGGCTATTTTTCAGTATTATTGGTGTTAATTACGCTAGGTTCAGGCCTCATTTGGTTGTTGGACCACTTATTATATGCACCGAAAAGAAAAGAACGTATCGCGCTTGCACAAGGGAGCAGTGGCACACTTTTAGAAGATGATGTAATCGCTGAGATAGCACCTGAACCTGCAATTGTTGAAGGGGCAAAGTCGATTTTCCCAATGATTGCCGCCATCACAATTTTCCGGTCGTTTATTTTTGAACCATTTCAGATCCCATCAGGGTCAATGATGCCAACGCTACTAGATGGTGACTTTATTCTAGTACAAAAGTTTACGTATGGTATTAAAGACCCAGTTTGGCGTTCTCAACTTGTTGAAGTAGGCGAGCCAGAGCGGGGGGATGTAACGGTGTTTAAGTTTCCTCTGGACGAGCGTATTGATTTCATCAAACGTATAATTGGTTTACCAGGGGATCGTATCGTTTATCGTAATCGACAGTTATACATTCAGCCAAAGTGTCAAGAGGGGCAAACTCAACAAGGCAATTTGGTGTGTGGCGAGTATAATAAGATTAAGTTAGACATTGTAAATCGTGATGAATATAAGCAAGGCTCAATGCAACTGGTACGTTTGACAGAAGATTTACCAGGTGTACAGCATGATATACTCATTAACCCACAAGCATTGGAATTAACTGAACGTTATTACCAGCAGCAGGGCACCCGAAAAGATGAATGGGTAGTACCTGAAGACAGCTACTTTGCAATGGGTGACAATCGCAATAATAGTCAAGACAGCCGTATGTGGGGCTTTGTACCTAAGGCAAACTTAGTCGGTAAAGCCGTATTTATTTGGATGAGTTTTGAATTTGATAATGGCCCAGATAGCCTATTACCAGGCTGGGTTCCAACTGGTGTTCGTTTTGAACGCCTAGGTAATATTCAGTAGCAATGAAAAGAAACGTAGCAGAATTATACAGTAAGATAGGATATCAATTTAATAACGAAGCATTGCTTGAGCAAGCTATGACGCACCGAAGTCATAAAGGCCAGCACAATGAGCGCTTAGAGTTTTTGGGCGACTCAATTTTAAGTTTCGTTATCGCTAATGCCCTATATGAGCAATTCCCAAAAGCGCGTGAAGGCGATTTAAGTCGGATGCGTTCAACTTTGGTTCGAGGTCAAACCTTGGCTGAATTTGGTGTGGAATTTAACTTAGGGGATTACTTAAGGTTAGGTCCTGGGGAATTAAAAAGTGGAGGGTTTCGTCGCGAATCAACACTTGCCGATGCAGTTGAAGCAATTATAGGCGCTGTATTTTTAGATTCAGATATTAATAAATGCAGTGACCTTATCTTGCATTGGTATCAGTCTCGGTTAGATGCCATCTCTCCAGGCCATAACCAAAAAGATCCAAAAACTTTATTGCAAGAATATTTGCAGGCACGCAAACTTCCGTTGCCAGGCTATACGGTTATCGATACAAAAGGTCAAGCACATAATCAAACATTCACGGTAGAATGTATTGTTGAAGGAATGGATAGTATTATTTCAATCGGTAGCTCACGTCGAAAGGCGGAGCAAAAAGCTGCCGAAAAAGCATTGAAGATCATAAAAAATGACGCCTAATACGCACTGTGGCATGATAGCCATCGTTGGTCGCCCAAATGTTGGCAAATCAACACTCTTGAATCAAATTGTTGAGCAAAAAGTGAGTATTACATCACGTAAGCCACAAACCACTCGCCACCGTATAATGGGTATTCACACAGAAGACAATTATCAAGCTGTCTATGTTGATACACCAGGGCTTCATATTGAAGAGAAGCGTGCTATAAACCGTTTAATGAACCGTGCAGCATCAAGTTCTATCGGTGACGTTGAGCTAATTATCTTTGTTCTAGAAGGTACGCTTTGGAATGCTGATGATGAGATGGTCTTAACCAAAGTCATGGGCAGTGGTCGGCCTGTTTTAGTGGTAATGAACAAAGTTGACCAAGTAAAAGATCATGAACTTGTTTTACCGCATATGCAATGGTTGAGTGAGCAGGGGAACTTCGCCGGTATTATCCCTGTTTCTGCGAAACAAGGCAAAAACATTGATATGGTAAAAGAAGAAGTGCGTAAGCGTTTACCTGAATCTGAGTTTTACTTTCCTGAGGATTATGTAACCGACCGCTCAATGCGTTTCTTGTCAGCTGAAATTGTGCGTGAAAAGCTGATGCGTTTTATGGGAGATGAGTTACCTTACTCAGTGACTGTTGAAATTGAACAGTTTAAATGGCAAGACAATGGCGTGTGGCAAATTAATGCGTTGATCTTAGTTGAACGTGAAACCCAAAAGCGTATGGTGATAGGTAACAAAGGCGAAAAGCTTAAAGTTATTGGCCGTGAAGCGCGCAAAGATCTGGAAGATATGCTTGATAACAAAGTCTTTTTAGAGCTTTGGGTTAAAGTGAAGTCTGGCTGGGCTGATGATGAGCGTGCTCTGCGTAGTTTAGGTTACGGAGAAGAATGATTGCATAGCGACTTTCGGCAAGCGTATTTATTGCATCGACGTCCCTAT
This sequence comes from Pseudoalteromonas sp. MMG005, assembly GCF_018101015.1. NCBI lineage: Bacteria > Pseudomonadati > Pseudomonadota > Gammaproteobacteria > Alteromonadales > Pseudoalteromonadaceae > Pseudoalteromonas > Pseudoalteromonas sp. MMG005. The sequence goes on from NZ_JAGJEK010000013.1 coordinate 48,006, forward strand.
AGTGACTCTCAATTGATGCTCAATATGCTTGTTGAAGGCATTGGTCACCTCACTATGCTTGCTCGTATCAAGGGTAAGCAATCATTGAAGCATAATGCCCACCTACAACCCTTCGGGTTACTCCTTTGTCAATATGCCGGGCGATATGATCTAAAGTACCTTAATAAGTTTGAACTGGCCTCAGAACCTTTGCAGTTATCGGGTAAACTATTGTATTGTGGCTTTTATTTAAATGAACTGACCTATCGTGCAATACCGTGCAATGAACCATTAGAGCAAGTTTTTGAATTGTATCAAACCCATTTAACATTGTTGGCTAAGTGTGATGATATTGAGCCTATTTTACGAAGTTATGAATTTCAATTGCTGAGTATGTTAGGGTTTGGTTTAGAATTTGATTATGATGCACATGGTGAACCTGTGAGTGCGAATTACTCGTATCAATATGTTGCCGAGCTTGGGTTCATTCGCACTGATCAGCCTCAACTGGGTTTTTCAGGTGCTGTGCTATTGGCTATGGCGGAACATGATTTTGCTAAGCAAGCAGTACGCCAGCCAGCAAAACACTTGAGCCGATATTTATTAAAACCGCTTTTAGGACATAAAGCCTTAAAAAGCCGAGAACTTTTTATATCAAGGTAGAACAATGAGAGATATTTTATTAGGTGTTAATGTTGACCACATTGCGACATTACGCCAAGCGCGTGGTACCCGTTACCCTGATCCAGCTCATGCGGCTTCTGTTGCCGAGCACGCTGGTGCGGATGGGATCACGATTCATTTGCGTGAAGACCGTCGTCATATTCAAGACCGAGATGTTTATGTTATGGCGCAAACCATCCAAACTCGTATGAATCTTGAAATCGCGGTCACTGATGAAATGATTGATATTGCATTGGAAGTAAAGCCGGCTTATGTCTGCTTAGTACCAGAAAAACGGGAAGAGCTAACAACGGAAGGTGGTTTAGATGTAGTGAGTAACGTCGAAAGAATCAAAAGTGCAGTAGGACAGCTTGCAAAGGCTGGTATTAAAGTGTCTTTGTTCATTGATGCGGATAATGCACAAATTGATGCAGCGAAACAAACAGGTGCGCCGTATGTAGAGATCCATACAGGCGCGTACGCTGATGCAGAAACAGATGCTGAGCAACAAATTGAACTAGAACGAATTCGTCAGGGTGTTCAATATGCAGATAAGCAAGGTATTATTGTCAATGCCGGACATGGTTTACACTATCATAATGTTAAACCGATAGCCCAAATGCCAGAAATATATGAACTTAATATAGGTCATGCCATCATTGCTAGGGCCTCGGTTGATGGGCTAGAAAAAGCCATAAGAGACATGAAACGTCTGATGATTGAAGCGCGACAAGCGTGATCAATTTTTTATTTATCTGCGACAAAGCCGACATTATGTCGGTTTTGTCGCAAATAAAAGCTGGCGAAAGCCACTTTGGTTACAATTAAAAACTAATCCTGAGCTGCTAAAGCGGTCTTAACGGCAAGCATATATTGTTCATCAGCTTTGGCAAACTGTGTAAGCATTCGTTGCTGAATATCTTCATTAGCCAAGTTTAACCCTCCCGCAATGTTGTCTGCTAGCTCTCGTTGCTGTACGGGGCTCATTAAGCGAAATAAATCACCCGCCTGCGTATAGTAATCTTCGTGATCTTGGTCATGTGGTTTGACCCATGCATTCTGTGCCAATGGCATTGGTGGTTCTGCGACTGCCGGGTCAGGGCTCGGGGCACCAGCATCAATTCTGTCGTTGGGGTAGAAGTTGACGTTGTTATTACCGCTGTTTGTGGGATCAGAAAATGGGCAGGCCCCTGCGAACGCACCGTCACGTTGGTAATTATGGACAGGACACTTTGGCGCATTAACAGGAATTTGATTTGCGTTTACACCTACACGGTATCGATGCGCATCTTGGTATGCAATTAACCTTGCTTGTAGCATTTTATCTGGTGATGCACCGATACCAGGCACCAAATTACTTGGAGCAAATGTCGCTTGCTCAGTTTCAGCAAAGTAATTATCAACATTGCGATTGAGTTCAAGTGTACCAACATCAAGCAGTGGCACTTCATTGTGAGGCCAGACTTTGGTTAAATCAAATGGATTGACACTCAGCGCCTTTGCTTGTGCTTCCGTGATAACCTGTAACTTGACTTTCCAACGGGGAAAATTACCTTGCTCAATGGCAGCCACTAAGTCTTGCTGTGCGCCAAATGATGGGTATTTATGTGCATCATCACTAGATACCGTTTCAATACCTTGTTGGGTTTTTAAGTGCCATTTTACCCAAAACCGTTCACCATCTTGATTCCAAAAGCTTAAGGTGTGTGAACCAAAGCCGTGCATATGTCGGTAGCTTAATGGAATGCCTCGGTCTGACATTAAGATGGTCATTTGATGTAATGATTGGGGATGATTTGCCCAGAACTCAAACATAGCAGCCGGATCGGGTAAGTTAGTTTTAGGGTTTTTCTTTTGAGAATGGACAAAGTCTGGAAACTTTATCGGATCATTAATAAAGAACACCGGTGTATTGTTACCAACCAGGTCAAAATTGCCCTGTTCGGTATAAAATTTCACTGCAAACCCACGTGGGTCTCGTGCATAATCACTTGAATCTTGGCCGCCCCCGACAGTTGAGAAACGGACGAATACGTCAGTTTTTTGCTCTGCTTTTTGTAAGAAGCTTGCGATACTATAGTGTTTCAACGATGTGTTTAACGTAAATGTCCCATATGCCCCAGTGCCTCTTGCGTGCACCACTCGTTCAGGCAGTCTTTCACGGTTAAAGTGTGCTAGCTTTTCAAAAAGCCTGAAATTATCAAAAGTAAGCGGGCCTTGCTCACCTGCAGAAATACTGTTGTTGTCGTCTGAAATTGGGGCGCCAGCCGCTGTAGTAAGAGTCGTTTTCATAATGCCTCCGCAATAGTGCTCAAGTATTAATTAGACCTAACGGTCTATGTTCAGTGGCTGCCATGACAAAATTAAGTAAGCTATGGGCTGTCCACACAATGCAGTATAGAGAGTCTATTGATATCTTATAAATGATATAAATAACTTATTGCAATCAATTTAATCGATGATGTTTTGTGATGTATGTTGTCATGTACATGTAAGTCATTGGAGGCGTTGATTTGTGTGGGGCTGCATATATTAATTATGTTGGTAAACTCAAGGTACTGTAAATGATTACCAGCATGGGTTAACTATGAAAAAGTGGCAGTACGCATTTTTGAAAAAGCAGGGGTTGCCAGCACATTATATCCAAGATGCTGAGCCGATACTGTCATGGTTCAACGCGGCGTATACTCATGCGCAAGTCCAATCTAACCGTTTACCGTTTTGTCTTGGTATTAACGGCGCACAAGGCAGTGGAAAATCAACTTTGGCACACTATTTAGCTCGCTCATTAGAGGCACAAGGATTAAGTATTGCAGTTGTCTCTTTGGATGATTTTTATTTATCTCCTGAAGAGCGAAGCATACTTGCTAAGCAACATCACCCGCTGTTGGCAACGAGAGGAGTGCCGGGTACCCATGCAATAAAACTTGCCATCGAAACTGTTCGGTTATTTAAAGCTCAAAAGGCATTTACTTTACCAAGGTTCGATAAATCACAAGATAGACCATTTCTTCCGAAGTATTGGCAAACGATAGAAGTACCGCCAGATATTCTGATCTTTGAAGGTTGGTGTGTGGGATTAAAATCAGAGCCCTTGGAACGGTTATGTCACCCTTGTAATACATTAGAGGCGCAGCAAGATACGCAGGGTAGGTATCGGCGTTACGTAAATCAATGTTTAGCGGCGGACTATCAGACCCTGTTTTCTTTAATTGATAAATTAGTGTACTTGAATGTTCAAACGTTTGAGCGTGTTTACCAGTGGCGGCAGCAACAAGAACAGCAATTAAAGTGTAAATCTGGAAAAGGCATGACTGAGCAAGAGGTTTCTCAATTTATACAGTATTTTGAAAGGCTTACTAGGTGGGGAATGACTTCGTTACCTGAGCAAAGTGATTTATCGGTTATCATGGATAGCACACATCGTTTCAATCTAACCTAACTCTTCATTCAATACAGCACTGTCTCGACCCGAAGTTATTTAGTATCACGTTTGCATTATTTCTAAGTTTTTGTTTTATATGCTTTTAAATATTAATGTGTCTTACCTTGTAGTCTTGGACGACATACGCGTCGGCAAAATATATGCTTTTCGAAAGCCATGAGTGGAGGTGTAGATACCAACTTTGAGGCAAAGAAACAGTAATTCAGTAATGCGGTTGTCAAGTGTAAATATAGGAACCGCTTTACCTTTACTCATAAAGCGTGTGTTTTAACGATAAAATGGAGTGACCAATGAGTGTAATGAAAAGCACCGAGTCAAAATTTGAAGATTTTAAAATAAATGTAAAGTTGAAGGTTTCAGCACTTTGGATAGCGGTCATGTTTTGCTATGTATATGGTGATTATATACAGATATATGTGCCAGGAATTATGGCTAAAGCAATGGAGGTGAATAGCAGTATTGAAACTCAACTCCAATTTCTTGCAGTGGCAGTACTTATGGTAGTCCCAAGTGTGATGGTGTTTTTTACATTGGTACTTAAACCAACAATAAATCGCTGGGTAAATATCATCGTTTCTATGTTATTTATACTCATGCTGGTTGCAACAAACTTGACTGAAACCTGGTGGTTTTACTTATTCTTAACAGTAGTTGAAGTGGCTATATCGGTTGCAATTGTACTATATGCATGGCATTGGCCGAAAACATGCAAAGCAGAATGATTTCTGAATAATAACGATCCGTCATAGAGGTTTAAAAATGAATATTCAAAAAGTAATCGTATTGTTTATGTGTTTATGTAGTGTTTTGAGCGGGGGGTCTGATGCGAGTGTAGAAAATGCAATTGAGGCTTTTGAAAATAATGAGCTTTCACGAGCTCAAAAATTGTTGTTACAGAATGACGAGCTCAGTTCTATTAAGTTCACTTATTTAGCGCGTATTGCCTTCGAACGCAATCAACTTGATGATGCTGAAAATTATATTATAAAAGCGATACAATTAGATGACAAAAACGCACATGCTCATTTTGTGTTTGCCGATATTGCTGCTAAGCAAGCGGACGCCGCGAGTGTTTTCAGTATAATGGGTTACCTTGAAAAGGTTAAACAAGGATTAACACTGGCGGTAGAATTTTCTCCTAATAATGTAGAATATCGAGAGTCGTTGATCCAATATCATATGCATGTGCCGACCATATTAGGAGGAGATTTAAAGGTAGGGTTAAAACATGCCCACGCACTGAAAAAAGTGAGTCCTTTGCTGGGCGCAACGGCATTAATTCAGGTGTATGGTAAAATGGGAGATGAAGAAAAGCTCAGTCAAATATCAAAATTAGGTATGCGAGATTTTGGTGATGAACCACAGTTTCATTATCAACTGGGAATATACCATCAAACCCAAGGACGTTATGCAGACGCGTTAGTATGCTTTCGCAAGGCGACAGAATTAGATACTAACACACCCGAACAATCTCGAGCGAAATACAGAGCATTATTTCAAATTGGTCGAACAAGTGTACTCAGTGAACGCGATTTAGATGAGGGAGAAAAAGCATTGAAACAGTATCTAAATGAAGCGGTAATTTCTAATAAAATGCCAACAAAGGAATGGACGAAATTTAGGCTCGCAAATATTTTAGAGGCAAAAGGTCTAAAACGCAAAGCGAAGCGTTTGTATCAGGACTTAGCGAATTATGTTGTAGACGGCGAGTTGAAAAAACAGCTAACGAAAAGAATAAAAAAGTTAAAATCACTTTAGTAACTCAGCGGGTGGTATTGGGAGGATATTTTACTTCAATAGGAAAGAGGAGCTAATGTTTAGCTCCTTATTTTTATCTAAAAACGACGAGTAGTCGATTGATATTGCAGTCCGATGTACTCGAGTCAAAGTTAATCGTCACTTCTTTATTTGCTGTGGCAGCAGTCAAGGCCGCACTGTAAATATTCTGTAAGCCAGCAGCTGTTACGCCATTTTTGTTGGCAGATAAATAGTAGTATTTGGGTATAGAACCATTTGTGCATTTAGCATGATCTTGTGTGAAAGTAAGTACAACATCTCCATTAGACTGAGGGTAAACTTTGTTGATTGTAGATGTATGCCATGTCGGTTCTGCACTTGCGAAACCAGATACACTGAGCAGGGCCGTGATAGCACATATGTTGCTTATTCTATTCATATTGACTCTCGTTTAAATTCAACTCCATTTTAGAGATGTCTGGGATGAGAATCAAACTTGCAAAAGCTATATATACGTATCGATGATCTTCAGGTATGAGGTAGGGCTGTAAAGGTGGTTATCAGAATTCCTATTTGCAGGCCTCATGCTCAAGGGGATTTTACACCTTGAACTTAAATTATATTGTATACAATTTACATTATACCTTTGTTTGTGTTACAAATACGAACGTTGTGTTTAAAACGAGTCACGGCTTTGGCTAGGGAACATCTGCATGGCCCAGAATAATTGACATCGTGTTTATTAAAAATACTGGGCTTATATTTGTTAATTTACGCCTGTATTACAGCTTTTGAATTTTATGTAATGCATTGTATTTAATAGCAATTAATGGAAGTAAATGATGTGTGTAATCAAATAAAGCATAAATATAAAACACGCTCAGTTTAAAGTGTTCATGCTAGAGAGGTTAGGTGTTGTTACTTGATTTTTACCGAGTCCCCCTAGGCTTTTAATATCAAGTGACGACTTAGCCTCTCTTAGACCGAAACATCAGCCCCTCTGAGCTATCGAAGATATTGAGTATTAAAATAACAATTAGAAGGAAAACCAAATGCTTTTTAGAACATTGACCTTATCAAGCGCAGTGCTGCTTGCATTATCCGGCTGTGGTGGGAGTAGTTCATCAACTGAAACAGTGATAGCTCCAGTAGCAGAAACACCCGTAGTAGATCCTCCAACTACAGCAGAAGTTGATTTCTCTAGCGCGAATGAGCCTGCCCTGAAACTGGATGTGGTGAAACTAAATATTAGTACTACAGAAGGACAAGGTCGATCGTATTATGTAGACGTGCCTGAAGATAGTGAAACGTTAGTAGTGAGTTTATTCACCGGTACAGCGAATAAAGATCTCGGTGACCCCGATCTTTATGTTAAATACGAGGAAGAAGCAAGCGCGGGTGCTGAAGGTACATTTGACTGCGTATCTTACAAAGGCACGAACAGCAATGAAGCATGTATTATCGATAAGCCTAAAGCAGGCCGGTACCACATATTTATTGATGCTTACGAGGGGGGGGACGCTGTTGATGCGTCAATGTTTGCGACGACAGAGCTGTTCAGCGGCAATGTAATGTGTGATGAACCTGTACGGATCCGCGCACAGTCAATGTCTGAAGCGGAACTCCATGATGCATGTGATATTGTTAAACGCACCAAAAGGGTGTTTGATGAAGTGTTACATTCAGGAATTACTCCTGAATTCCAACACGCCGTTGCAAATGACTTGAATGAAATTACCAATATTCATATTTTCGAAAGCTTATCAAATCATGCTGCTTGGGCTGAGCATTTGAGAAACACCAGTAATACCAGCGGCATTTATTTTGAGACATCTCCATCACAGTGGTGGCATAGTTCTGATATTTGGACTTTTGATGCTCTTGAGTGGAGTGGCGGACGATCAGTACTTCGATCATTTGCGCACGAATATATTCATGCATTAGATGGGCGATACAACAAAGAGGGCGGTTATAAAGGCAGTTTAGGTTGGTGGAGTGAAGGCCTCGCTGAATATTTGAGTACTTTCTATAATAGGTATTATTCACGTGTCTCAACTGCGAATAGTGAAGAGTCTTACACGTTAGCTGAAATCTTCGCTGGTGATGCAAATATATATTCGTGGGGACAACTTGCGGTTGCTTTTTTAATAGAGCAACGTTCTGACCTTGTGTCTCAAATGCTTGTTCATATGCGTGCTGGGCAGTGGGAAGAGTTTGACACCCTAATGGCAAGTATTGCTGCTGACAATCAACCTGCGTTCGAAAACTGGTTAAAGGTGACACTGACCGAGCAATATAAAGCAAGTGTCGAAGTTGTTGCACTTGGCGATTACCAACAGATTAATGGTCGTGGTGGTTGGTTATTTTCTGTGGATGTACCAGCTGGCTTACCTTCCGTAACATTTGCTACCTCAGGCGGCTCGGGGAATGTTGATTTTTGGGTTAAGAAAGGCGTTGAAGTTCATCCTTCTATCGATACTGAATTTACTTGTAAGTCAGTTACAGACAACACAAATGAGGAAAAGTGTGTACTCGCTACGCCTGAATCAGGCAAGTATTACATTGCAATTTCTTCAGACTTTATAGGGTCAGATATTATCGACCTTAATTTCACAGCATGTGCAGGTGATGAGTGTAGTGTTACGACTCCAGAGCCAGCCCCACTTGTTTCAGCCACAGAGCCTTACTTACCGCATTGGCCAGAAAAAGGGACTATTGGTACCTGTAGCTTAGCAGAAACCTACTATGATTCTGACAAAACAGCGGAAGATTTAACGATCACTAACCCAACTGAAAAGTTGGTGAAAGTGTATTGGTTAAATAGAAAAACAGGTGAGAAGTCGGGTGACTCTTATGCCACTTTAGCTAAAGGCGAAAGTTATACCGCAGATGATTGGGACGTGGGCCATAGGATCATGCTTACCGATGGTGCCGACAACTGTTTAGGTGTTGCATTATTGAATGAAGAGAACAATGCATTTGAAGTAACACAAGAGATGGTTAAAAATGCCTTAGATGTCGCGCCTCCACCGGTGATCCCAGATGCAACAGCCGAGATGGGGAGCTGCGATTTAGCAGTACCTTATTCAAGAACATCAGACGCAGCGCCTGACTTACAAGTTGTGAACACCATGACTTCAGCAGTTAAACTATATTGGATCAACAACAACACTGGAGAGCCGTTATTGACAACGACCTATGCAACACTAGCGCAAGGTGAAATCTATACAGAAACATTTTGGTCTGCGGGTGATCGCATGATGGTTGCAGATGAAAGTAATAACTGTATTGGTGTATTGGATCTCAATAATACCAGTAATGTTTTTGTACTTAAATGAGTTTTAGCCTAAATTGATGTTGCTTTAGTATTTATCAGTAAGTGCATCAGATGGGCTTGGAGTCTTACGGCATGGCGCTATAAATTTAGCGCCATGTTTTATATAAATTGTCGTGTATTAGAAGTGCCTGTCTAGCACAAAGATGAATATGAACGGCTATTTATTCATCTCTCTATGGTTTTATAGGAAGGGTGTTTTTACAAAATAGGGAGTTTAATTATAAACATGGCGCCACCAGAGGAAGATCTGGCTACACTAACTTCTCCGCCCAATTGATTAACAGCACCTTTTACAATAGCTAACCCCATGCCGAGCCCCCCGGTTTTTCTAGTACGACTGCTGTCTAATCGAGCATAGGGAACAAAAATAGTGTCGTGGTCATGCTTTGATATGCCTTTGCCATCATCTTCAATCGTTATTTTGAGCACACCTTTTGTACTTATGACTGTTATATCAACTTGTTGCTTAGCATGTTGCGCCGCATTTTTTAGCAGGTTATCAATAATTAACCGCAAGTGCGTTGAATTACAGTAAACGGTGATATTTTTGCAACAAAGGGTGTTAATACTTATCACTGAGCGCAGTGTAAGTTGTTCGACTCGGTATGCGATAAAACGGTTTAAATTAAACGTTTTGTTACCATCTTCTTTTACCTGCATGTTGAGTTTGGAGAATTGAATTATTTGTGTACAGAGCTCATCAATGTCGCAGATATATTGATCAATATTGTCAATTAAGGCAAGTTGTTCAGAGGTGAGACTGTGTTTTCTGAGGATACCAGAGGCCAATTGTATTCTACTAAGCGGTGTTCTGAGCTCATGTGGAACGGCTTGTGCAAAAATTTGGCTTTCATTCATTTTATTAGATAATGCAGTCGCCATACTATTGAAACTTGTTGCGAGAACAGTTAAAGGCTCTGAAAGGGGCTTAACCCGAGCGGCTAAATCGCCTTTACCAAATTGGTAGCTCATTTGGTTTAAGTGATTGATTTCTTTTTGAAGCTTTCTTATCGACAGGTATAAAACAACTCCGATCACTACGACAATAACAATCAAGACAATAAAAGGGGCATATACTTCTATATCGAAAGAGGAAGTAGGCAGAGCGTATTCTTGAAGCGAAAATTCTTGTTGTTTGTCTTTGATAATGAGTTTATCTGAGCTGTCCTCGACTGAATGAATAGATAATAAAGCTTCGTCTTTTAATTGATATACATCGGCGTTGTTATAGCGTGCTATAAAAGTGCAATGTGGACACGATAGACTGATATTGTCAGAACCTAACCAGATAAAATCAAAAGGATACAGTGAGTTATCAATACCGCGATAGAAAATATCCGCAGGTGTTTTGGTCATTTTCCTTTGGTTTTCCAATACATGCTTTACAAATAAAGTATCTGTTACAAAGTCAGCTATTGCATCCCGTTCATTCCACTTATCTAAAATAAAAATCGTCACGAAAACACTGCAAAAAATAGCCAAAAATAATAAGCCATATAAGCGGGTAAAAAACGGCATGATCAGCTTATTCATTGATGAGTAGATACCCTTTATTTCGAATTGTTTTGATCCGTTTATACGGTTGTTGGTCATCATTGAGCTTTTTTCTAAGTCCAGAGATACGCATGTCTATGGAGCGATCTGAGATCTCATAATGAATGCCTCTGAGTGCGTGAATACAATCCTCTCGTGATACTGTATGGCCTGCATTTTTGTGCAGCAGTGCGAGCAAATCAAACTCAGAGGTCGTTAAATTAACTAATGTGTTGTTTAATGTTACTGAGAATGTATCATAATTGATTTCAAGCGTATGAGATGTCTCATTGTCAGTCTCTATGACGTCAACGTATGTTCTTCTCAGTAGCGCTTCTATTCTGGCGGACATGATATGTGGTTTTACTGGTTTTCTTAGGTAATCATCTGCGCCGCATTTTAATAAGCTGACTTCACTAATATCATCTTCTCGGGCGGTTAATACGATTATCGGTCCAGTATAAAATGCCCGAGCCTGTTTACACACCTCAAATCCATCGACACTTGGTAACATTAAATCAAGCAAAATGAGGTCGGGAGATAAATGACGAATTGTGGTTATGGCTGTGTTGCCATCCGCAACCACGGTGGTTTGGTAGCCATCACTTTGCAAATACATCTCGGTTAATCGAGCAATTTCATGGTCATCTTCAATTATGAGTATGTGCACTGCGCCTCCGTATGTTGTGACAAATCGTGCATTATAGTGTACTGATTTTAGCAAAAGTTTCGATGCTTCTTACAAGCGCTTACAAAGCAATTTATGGCTTACATAGGCTTACGCATTCATGACCTCTTTTCTTATATGATTTTTGCTAAGTAACCTTAGGTTTGGATAAGGGTTTTGGAATAGGAAATGTTTTGAAAACAAACTTACATACAATCCAATGATGATATTTTGTTCAATATCAAGGCGCTTTTATGCAGTAATAGCGGGCTATTATAAATGAAAGCAACGCCGAGAGTGAGAAAAATAGCTTGATTGGGCAAATTCGCTTATCCAGAGCTGAGGTTAAGTATTAATCAAGAGGAATACCCATGAAGATAACCTATCTAAATTGCTTTTTAATACCATTTGCTGCGTCACTGTTATTCGGTTGCAATTCCAAATCCACGCCTAAAGGGACTGTGGTCTCGATTGAACCAACGCCACCGATAAACCAAGCGGGTAATACTGCCGGCCTTTCAATACAAACATTGGCACTTGGGATCAGTGAGATCCCGAGCTCGCTTGCAAGTACTTACACTAAAACGCTGAAATTTAATCGTTATACTCACGTATCAACGTCCAATAGCAAAGCAATTCATATTGTTGCTCAAGATCAGATCACGGATAATCAAATAGTACGAGCACGTTCTATTTTAGAGCACTTTTTAGCACCGCTGCCTGATTCAGAGTATGGCTCAGATAAAACGGCGGTGGCGAATAAAATGTCTGAAAATGGGGCAATATTATTGCTATTAAATGGGGTTGATGACGGTACAAATAAAGCGGCAGAACTTGATGGGCAACCACTTTATTTTGGTGAGATGCAGGTAGAAGGCCATCAGTGGTACATCACACAAGATTATGCTCATCGAGACGCTTCATATGAAGAAATACTTCATCTGGTACACGATTATGGTATTGGTGTTGATCAAAATACGGCATTTAATGGCGCATTACCGAGCTTTCAAGCCGAAATTCGCTCGGCGCAGATAGATGCACAGTCACAGAACCTTTGGGGTATGGGAGCTGCGGATTGGGTAACTGAATTAACCGCAGAGAATAGCTTATCGCAAGAATATTTAGCCGCCGTTGTGGATGTATATTACGGTTTATGGGGAGCAAATATGGAATTTCCTACAACTGGAATGCATGATTTATATGTTGCTAAGACACGCGAAGATATTGTGACAAAAGACCCACTGGGTGCAACATTAATGGATAATAAGTTTTTCGCTTCTTATTTAACGTATAACGCCAGAATAGATGAAAGTTTTACCGGAGACTTCAGCTTACTGTTTAACGCGAATTTGCCTTATACCCATCATGCACAATATTTAAAAGATGTGACGCTCACTGGCACCAACAAAAGCAATGTAATAGTGAATCAACTCAACAATCACATCACAGGAAACATAGCTGAGAACACGGTGATATTTTCAGGATCGTCAGTCGAATATCAAATTACCCATGCTAACACTTATGTAACGGTGGAAGATATGCGAGATAACCGAGATGGGACCAATACACTCATAGCAGTCGAAAAAATCCGGTTTTCAGATATAACATTGGATGTGTTGAGTAATTAACCATAAGGTTTGAATGAACACAATGCGTGAAGGTTTTTGTTGAGAATAAGTGAAGGTGAACGCACTAATACGGCATAAATACTGAGAAATTAAAGCAGTAAAAAAGGCGCATAAGCGCCTTTTTTAAATTATGTATTAGCTATCTATGTGATCTTCAACACCGACGATTAACCAAGGTGCATCTCCTGCCGTTTTGCGTTCCAAGTGCCATACTTCATGAATTGGCTCTTCTTGCATATCGCCTAAATCACGGTATTTACCTTTGAACATGATACTGATTTCCCATACGTCAGGTTGTGTATCTGCACGAACCATTTCGGCATCGATAAACATCACTTCTGTTGCTACATCACCTTGCTGTTCGCGCTCTTGCTTGAACTGAGCTACTAATTCAGCGCTTAAATACTCAGCCATTGTGGTGTAGTCTTTGCTGTTCCATGCGTTTTGTAATGTATGGTAATGTTGACGTGCACCTTGCAAGAAGCCATTTACATCAAAATCACGAGGTAGATTGAACGGCACATCCTGTTGTTGAGCAAAACCACCGGACGTTGATTGTTGTGCTTGAAACTGTTGAGGTTGGTTAAACGCTTGTTGCTGGTTAAATTGCGGTGCGCCAGCCATTTGTGGTTGTTGACGCTTTGCCATAAAGCTTTTGATGAGCTTGAAAATCACAAATGCCGCAATAGCAAGCATAAGCATTTCCATAAACTGAAAGCCTTCGAAGTCGTCGCCTAGCATTGATGCAATCAAACCGCCGGCAAGTAAACCACCAAGTACGCCCGCCATGATGCCTTTTTTACTTGATTTTGGCTTCGCTGTTTTATTTGCAGCCAAAGATTTAGTATCCACTTGCTTTTTTTGTGCGGTGGTACTGGTTTGGTGGGTTTTACCTGATTTCTTACTACCAAATTTTTTGCGGGCTTCAACGTCAAAGCTCGTGGCAAATAATAGTGAGATTAGCGAAAACAATACTATAAAGTTTCTCATAACAATCCTATAAATCTTAAGTCGTTAGGATTTTAAAGAAACTTGTCCAGAAGATAAATATAAAGCGATGAAATTAGGTCGAAAAGAAAAGGCGCAAAGCGCCTTTTTGTAAACCTTTATAACCAGCGCAACGCGCCACTGACTTCATTGTGATAGTCTTCAATAGGTGTACCAATATCTGCCACTAATATGGTGTCGGCCTTCTGGCCATTGCCTATCATGCCAGCAAATCTTTCATCGTTGAAATGGCTGTCATTCTGTTTATATTCATTACCCTGGGCTGGCACTATAAACACTGTCATCGGACCATGTTCAGATTGAAAAACTAAATGAAGGCTTTTTTGACCTTTAAAATTACAGAAAGTGGCATAGGTTACCTTGCCTGGTAAGCTATCAAATTGGCCACCCAGCATAGCCAATTTTTCATTTACAACTTGTAAAGCCACTTCTTGACTACGCTCTAGCGCATTGACTTCATAATAAACATGTTCTAGTGCGTGCTCACCAGCTTGCAAAGGAGCGCTTGTAGCGCTCATAAAGTAAATGCCTACCGCTAAAACCATACTTGCAGCCGTGGCGAATGGTTTGTCATATTTTCGATACCATGCAAGTGGGATCACATTGCTTGCTTGGTCTTCTTGTTGCTGTACCAATATACGATCAGCAAGCCCAGCAGGTACTTCTACTTGTAATGCACTTTTTAACTGTGCATCAAAGTCTTGCAACTCATCCACCAAGCTTTGTTGCTCTGGATTATCAATCGCATGCTCAATGACTTCCGTGTCATTGGGATCTGCAAAAAGTCGACGACGAAATTCTAATTCATCCATCAGTTTGACGCCCCTTTAATAGGTTCATGATTTTCAGTTAAAGCCTCTTTCAGCTGGTTACGAGCTCGGTACAACCGTGTCATCACCGTATTTTTGTTTAACTCTAATATTTCAGCTATCTCTTCACCTGAGCACCCCATCACAACTTGTAATAACAGTGGCTCTCGATATTCAGCAGATAACTTACCAATTTGCCTTTGTATGACGGTTTGTTCCATCTCTTCGTCAAGTGTGACACTTCTATTATCCACTAAGGTGTCATTTTCTACATCAGCGTAATCAAATTGCTTTCGTTCAAAACGCCGAGCATTCTCGCGTCTTAAAATCGTTAATAACCAAGGCTTTGCGGCATTGTCATCTTGTAATGATTCTAATGACCGCCATGCCCGTAAAAATGTTTCTTGTACTAAGTCTTCAGCGACAGTGGGATCATGGCACAACCAATAGGCGAAGCGGTATAGCTCGCTGTGATATACCTGAACCAAAGATTCGTAACGTTTTTGTTTTGTGGTCATGCTAATAAGACCTTGTAGTTGTCAATTTTATTGCAACATTTTTCAATTATTTTCACTTAACTCAGTATAGCTGAGTTAAGTGATTGTCTGCTTTCGCAGTTTTCTTTTTTATGGCTTGATTTAGCATCTGGAAGAGCGCAGATAAATCTACCGAATGTTCACCCGCACTATAAAGTGAAGCTTGTAATTTTGCAATTTCGATATTTAAGTCAGGGTTTGCTAACTGATTAATCCAAGCATCTAAGGTGAGATTATTGGCTTGTGCACTGGCATAATGCCTCAGAGCATTATAAAAAGCCGCATTATCTTTGTGCCGTGCTGCATTTTGCAATGTTTTCAGCGTTGGAATTGGGGTGTTATCTTCACTTGGAACAGGCGATTTAACCTGCTTAGGTTTACAAATGATCCAAACAATGATCGTTAATAGCCATATTATGTAACCAGAGAGCATTATTAGCCAGTCGTAGGCATTTCTCGGCTGGGCAATTTGCTCAGCAGTCAGCGTAGACACTGCATCTTGTGTTTGAGCCGGTGTAGTGAGTACAGGGGCAGTCACTGTTGGAGTCGCGATTTGATTTACATCAGCAATGACGGAAATAGTTCTGGCAGGCAAAGTGGCATATTCAACACGTTTAATAACGGTATTGAACCAAGGAACTTTCATCTCAGGTAACGTATACGTGCCTGGAATCTGCGGCACGAGAGCAAAAGACGTAATGAGTTGTGAAATAACCCTTCCATCACGAGCCAGTTGATTTCGATCGCTTTCATCTGGGTAACTACGAATCCCTGATATTTGCGCCATATTAATATCGGGCAATTGCTCTTTAGTGATGCCAACAGCGGTCAGGGTTAATGTTCTCGTTATGGGCGTACCGACGGTTACTTCATTGCTACTAGGTTGCCACTCTTCACTTAAATTGACAAGTTCGCTTGGCAACCAAGCACCTTGATAATTTTCAGGAACAGGTTTTACTTCAATTGTGAGTGGTTTAGCAACTGCAGACACAGCCATACGTCGATAATTTTCGCGTATCTGGCCATTGAACATAGGCGGTTCTAACGTGTAATCACCGCTTTTTTGCGGTTGAATGAGATATTCTCGTGTTATCACCATATAGCGACGGCCATCAAGTACTTCGTAATCTTCACTTTGCTTACCCATTAAGGTAATTTGCGCATCGTTCATTACAGGAGCCGTTAATTGGCCATCCAATAAATCTTTTCCGATATAAAGTTTTACGGTGTATAAGCCAGCTTGCTGCACATATAGGGTTTCTGGACTCAATGTAGTTTTAATGAAAATGTCTTCTTGTGCTGTGCTATCTTGACTACGTGCAATCACTTTTAGACTAATGGGCTGAGAGCTTTTCCCATTGACAGTAAAGCTTGGAATGGTAAACGTGCCTGCTGTGCGGGCTAATAACTGCATTTGCCATGTAGTTTGACTGCTCATACTCCCGTTTATAATGTTTGTACGTGAACCTACGCTCATAGGACTAACGACAAACTTTTGTGCTAGCGCACTGGTATCAGGCTGGCTGCCAGAGACTTTGCCATCCGCTTCGATAGTGAGGGTGAAATACTCGCCAACGAGTACGGGGTTCTTATCAACACTGGCACTGAGCCTTTCAAAAGCGGCTACACTGTAGCTACTCATTATTAGAAATAGGGGGATCAGTAAACGCATTACCATGATTTTTCAACTCCTCTACGGCGCTGCTGCTGAGCACGCTGTTGTGCTTCTAACTGCATTTTGTTACGTAATAAAATAGCGGGATCATCAGGCACTTTTCTCAGTAACTGACTCAGCTGCTGCGCTTTTTCTTTTTCTTCAGGGGTAAGTGGTTTTGCACTCACGTCTCCTATTGGAGAGCTTTCTTGTTGCTCCGGTGCTTGGCCTTCCTGTTGGGACTCGGTAGGTTGTGTATTTTCTTCAGGTGTTTGATTGTCTTCAGGTTGCTCTGTATCACCTTGCTGAGCAGCTTCGGAGTTATCTTGAGCGTCTTGTTTTTCGCTGTCACTTTGCATTTGCGGGTCGTTATTTTGTTCGCCATTTTGCTCAGATTCGCTACTTTGCTCTTGTTGATCAGATTCATTTTGGTCAGCGCTTTGCTGTTCTTCAGAATTACTCTCATCGGAACCTTCGCCTGATTGATCTTGAGATTGCTGTTCTTGATCTTGATCTTGATCTTTATTTTTAGATTCGTCTTCAGATTTATCTTGTTGTTCTTGTTGCTGCTGCAACAATTGCTCTACGAGTTTTTTATTATCAAGTGCTTGCTGTAATTGTGGGTCGTAACTCAGTGCACGCTCATAGGCAGTAATTGCTTCTTCAAGCTTTCCTGATTTAGCGAGTGCATTGCCATAGTTATACTGCCCAAACGCAGTTTTTGTGGGCTCTAATACACGTGCAGCGTCTGCAAATTGCTCTTGCTTGTACAATGCAGCGCCTTTTAATTCAAGGTTATCAGCGGAACTAGCGTCAGAAAAGTTATCTTGGTTATAAGCCGCTAGGGCATTTTGGTCGGTGTTTTTGAACCAAGATTGCCACTCTGCCGCGTAGACCGTGTCATATGGCAGTAACGTAACCATTATAATTGCCAATGTTATTCCCGCTTGTCTGATAAGTAATAATGCCAAAGGTAATAAAATGAGTAATCCATATTGCCCAGCATCTATTCGCCATAGCATTTCGGTTTGTTGTGTTTCATCCAATTGTGTATGACTGTTTTGTGGCTTGAATAAGCTAAGGTCTTGCACCCCAGGGCTATATGCTGCAAATTGACCTCGTTGTGATTGTGCCAAATTAGATAATCGAGATACATTTAGCTTCGGTACGACGATTTGTCCGGAATTGTCTTTTAAAAAACCACCTTCAGGTAAAGCAATTGGGGCACCTTGCTCAGTACCCACAGCATAAATATGTAATCTGTATGCATGATTTCTTAATTCAGCATGAATATCATCAACATCTTCTTGGTCTAGGCCGTCTGTGATTAGTACGATTTCACCTTGTACATAGCCTGCTTGTTGAAGTAGTTCTATTGCTTTATCAACCCCAGCAAGGACATTTGAACCCTTACTTGGCATAATCGCAGGACTTAAACTAGGAATTAAATTACTCAGTGTTTGTGCATCGCTTGTTAAAGGTGAAACGGTAAAAGCATCCCCTGCATAGGCGACTAATGCAGTATCACCTTCTTTAAATAACTCAACCATATCGAGGGTTTTAAAACGCGCTTGGGTTAAACGATTCGGTGCTATATCAGTTGAATACATAGAATATGACATATCCATCAACACCACACGCGCTTGCTTTGTTTGAAATACGGGTACTTGTTGTTTCGAAAAACTAGGTCCTGCAACACATATAATTGCCGCGAACATGAATACACTGATCAGTATGGGGCTATGAGTTTTTCGTTGTTGCGTACTATCACTGAGCATAACGCTTGCTAAATGCGGTGCAATAAGCGGGCTATGTTTATGCTTTGCACGTTTAACAAAGGCAATGGTGGTCAGCAACGCCCATGGAATGAGTAACCACAGCAATTCAGGTCTAATAAATATAAACTCCATACTAGGCCTCCTGTTTTAAGCCGCGTAAGGCTTTGATGAGAATTGAGAGCATTAATAATGTTAAGACAGCCAATAACGGCCAGTAGAATAAAGCGACTTGCGGTCTAAACGTTTGCGCTTCATCACTAATCGGTTCAAGTTGGTCAAGCTCTTGATAAATTTGTTGCAATCCACTGACATCTTTGGCTCTAAAATAGCTACCGCCAGTTTCTGTCGCAATATGCTTGAGGGTTGCCTCATCAATGCTACTTCCCGCAGAGCCACCCATGCCAAATAGGCTAAATCCACCACGGCCATCTGAGCCAACGCCAACGGTATACACTTTGATACCTTCTTCTCTGGCTAAAATAAGCGCTTCTTCTGGTTTCAAATTCCCTGCGGTGTTTTGCCCATCGGTTAGCAGTATTAAAATGCGGTTGCTGTCTTGTTTTTGACTGAATCGTTTTACAGCGAGTCCCAAAGCATCACCAATCGCGGTCGCACGCCCAACTAAGCCGATTTGTGCTTCTGTTAGCATTTGGCTTACTGTGCTTAAATCTCTCGTAAGTGGGGTTTGTAAGAAGGCTGTGTCGCCAAATAGAATTAATCCTAATCGATCTCCTTGACGTTGCTTGATAAAATCACTTAATACCGCTTTTACGACTGAAAGCCTGTCTACGTAACGGCCTTGATATTCCATGTCTTGTTCATTCATCGAGCCAGATAAGTCGACAGCAAGCATAATATCTCGTCCTTCATTGGGTAAGGCGACAGGGTCATCTAACCATTGCGGATTTGCGGCTGCAACCACTAAAAGTAACCATATAAGTGCTTCTAGCCATGAGACTTTACGTTGATGCTGAGTGATTTTTGGAGCCAATGAAGACAAGCTAGCAAAACTTGGCATTCTTAAACGTTGTGGGGTAGCTTGTTGTGTAGGCTTGAATTTTACCATTATCCAAGGGAGCGGTAATAGTAAAAAAAACCAGGGCCAACTAAACTCAAACATTCACTTTCTCCTTGAGTTTAAATGTACGAATGGCAACACTCAGTTTTTTGGCGAGGTGTTCATTTGGTACTGGAGCATATAGGCTATTAAGCTCCTGCTCATTGAAGGTTTGCCCTGATAATTGGCTCAAGATAGAGGCCCATTTATTTTGTGATTGCGTAGTGGCCAACGTACCATAATAGTGTTTAGCTAACCGCTTTAGCAGAATATGCAATGCCTGCGGATCATTTTGATGTAATTGACTTTGGTTAATCGCATGGTTTTTCGCTTGTTTATGACAATGAGCGGTGTACAGTAGTCGGCATATTAACCCTATCAATAATAGTGTACAGATAAGAGCGGCCCAAGCCACTGGCGATAAGGGCCACCAAGAAACTTCACTCGGGGGCAGTACGTCGTGTAAGGCGTCAAGTGGTGATGCTTGCATTTAAATTAATACCTCAAAATTTGCGATTCAAGCGCGGTTGCTGCACTAAACCCTTGCATGGTCATGCCTGCACGTTTTAATCGTGCGAGGCGAGCGGAAAATGCATGTTGAGCTTGTTCGGCAAATTTTTCTCTAAACCCTTTGTCCATCAATGGTAATGTCCAACTTTGTTCTCCCGCAGATACAGTCAGTGCCTCTTGATGCGCTGGAAGCTGGAGCTCGAAAGGGTCAGTGATATGGCAACCGATTAGTTCACAATGACGAGCTAAACGCTCTAATTGTTTAAAACTGGCATCATCAAGATGAGTGAAATCAGAGATCAAATAAATTAAACTTCCCGGCTTCGCTAAATGAGCCATGCGCTTTAAATTAGCTTCAAAACTGCTCTGGGCGCTTAATTCTCTATTTTCAAGAGATTGCTTATGTATGTCGACCAATTGATGGCAAAGCGCTAACACGCCTCTATCACGGGCTGTTGGTTTTAGCTCATGATGTCCATATTCGCTAAATACAATCCCGCCTAGTCGGTCACCGCGTTGGCATGCGGACCACGCCACAAGCGCACTTAAATGTGCAGCTTGGACTGACTTTAATAAGAGTTGTGAGCCGAAAAGCATATTGTTAGAAAGATCGGTGAAGACAAATACCGGTCGTTCTTTTTCTTCTTGGTATAGCTTAGTGTGTACTTCGCCGGTGCGTGCGGTAACGCGCCAGTCAATCGCTCTTATATCATCGCCGTATTGATATTGTCTTACTTCGGCAAACTCCATGCCTCGACCTTTATGTGGAGCCAGATATTGTCCAGCTTGCGCACTTTTCACTCTGCTTTTTGGTCGCAACGAGAGCAAGTTGGCTTTGGGCTTATAATAAAGCAGTTCTTTGAGGCCCAATTCAGCACCATTGCTATGGCACTGGTTTAAAAAAGCCTGCGGAGATAGTTGAGATTGGCCCATGATTACGGTACTGGAACCAATTCTAAGATCCGACGAATAACTTGATCTTTGGTGATACCGTCAGCTTGTGCTTCGTAGCTTAAAATAATGCGATGGCGTAACACATTATATAAAACACCTTGAATATCTTCAGGAGTTACGAAGTCACGGTTTTGTAACCAAGCGTTGGCACGCGCGCATTTGTCTAGCGCAATTGTAGCACGAGGGCTTGCCCCAAATTCAATCCATGAACCCAGTTTCGGGTCAAGTTCCCCCGCTTCGCGAGTGGCAACAATCAATTGAACTAAATACTGTTCCAATGGCTCAGCTAAATGCATAGATAACACGTTTTTTCTTGCCGCAAAAAGAGTGTCTTGGCTAATAGGAGAAAACGTCACCGGTTGCTCCGACAGCGCTTCGCCTCGGGTTAGTCGTAGTATTGCCAATTCATTTTCTGCTCCTGGGTAGTCAATATTCAGATGGAGTAAAAAACGGTCTAATTGGGCTTCAGGTAATGGATATGTCCCTTCTTGCTCTAATGGGTTTTGGGTCGCCATTACCATAAACAAATCAGAAAGAGGGTAGGTATTTTTGCCAACCGTTATCTGTCTCTCCGCCATGGCTTCTAGCAAAGCAGATTGTACTTTAGCGGGCGCACGGTTAATTTCATCAGCTAAAATTAGGTTATGAAATAGTGGGCCCTTCTCAAAAACAAACTCATTGGTTTGTTGGCGATAAATATCTGTACCTGTGACATCCGCAGGTAATAAATCAGGGGTAAATTGAACGCGTTGAAAGCTGCCTTCTATGCCTTGTGCTAGCGCGTTTACAGCGCGTGTTTTTGCTAGCCCTGGAGGTCCTTCAACAAGTAGATGACCATCAGCTAATACAGCAATTAACAGCGCTTGGGTCAATTCTGGTTGACCTATAATTTGGGTATCAAGATAGTTTTTTAGTTCAGAAAATTCATTTACAGCCATTGCTTTGTCCTTGTACTGACAAATTTTTCCTAAGTTATAAGGATTTCACTCCAAGAACTCAAGTCTTTCAAATTAATTTTTTTGGTTATTTTGCGTTTACTTAGACCGTGTGTTTCTATTTAGTTCCCTTGTTTTTTCAATAACTTTTGCAGCTGTATAAAAAACAAACTAGGGTAGAGGGGGTTTGCTTCTTTTGTCATCAATATTGAATTTTCTATTGGCATTATGAAAGGGGTTGTTTAGAATCAGGATAAATAAAACAGGTCAGACCTGTCAGCGGGAGAGCAAAATCAATGTCTGAACAAAATATTCTAAAAACAACAAAAGGCGATAGAATCGCGATTGTGAGTGGTTTACGTACGCCATTTGCGAAACAAGCGACGGCGTTTCATCATGTGCCCGCATTAGATTTGGGTAAATTGGTCGTCAATGAAATGCTTGAGCGTCTGAATTTTGATAAGAGTGAAATTGACCAGCTGGTTTTTGGACAGGTAGTGCAAATGCCAGAAGCTCCAAATATTGCGCGTGAAATCGTATTAGGGACGGGTATGCCAGTATCGGTTGATGCCTACTCAGTATCTCGAGCATGTGCAACGAGCTTTCAAGCGATTGCTAATGTTGCAGAGTCAATCATTGCAGGTTCAACGACAGTGGGTATAGCGGGCGGAGCGGATTCATCTTCTGTGTTACCGATTGGTGTCAGTAAAAAGCTTGCAGGCAGCTTAGTCGATTTAACCAAAGCGCGTACATTAGGTCAGAGATTACAAATATTTTCTAAACTACGTTTGAAAGATTTAATGCCCGTTCCGCCAGCCGTGGCTGAGTATTCTACGGGTCTTTCTATGGGCCAAACCGCAGAACAAATGGCAAAAACACATGGGATCAGCCGTGCAGATCAAGATGCAATGGCGCATCGTTCACATTCATTGGCAGCTAAAGCATGGGCGGACGGTTTGCTTAATGAAGAGGTGATGACAGCACATGTTCCTCCTTATAAGTCGTTTATAGAGCAAGATAACAATATTCGTGGTAATTCAACACTTGAAGGTTACGCAAAACTTAAACCTGTGTTTGATAGACAGCATGGTTCAGTGACCGCGGCGAATGCAACACCGTTAACGGATGGCGCAGCTGCGGTCCTAATGATGAGTGAAAGCAAAGCTAAAGCACTGGGTTATGACATACTAGGTTATGTACGCAGTTTTGCATTTTCAGCGATTGGTGTACAAGAAGATATGTTGATGGGGCCGGCTCACTCGACGCCAATAGCGCTTGATAGAGCGGGGATCAGCTTACAAGATTTAGATCTTATTGAAATGCATGAAGCATTTGCTGCACAGGCATTGGCAAATATGAAAATGTTTGGATGTGATAAGTTTGCAAAAGAAAAGCTCGGGCGCGCAAAAGCACTGGGTGAAATTGATATGGATAAATTTAACGTCAATGGTGGTTCGCTTGCGTATGGACATCCGTTTGCTGCAACGGGTGCTCGCTTAATTACGCAAAGCCTACATGAACTAAAACGCCGTGGCGGCGGTTTGGCATTAACCACAGCATGTGCGGCTGGTGGATTAGGTGCGGCCTTTGTATTGGAGAGTGCATAATGTCAGTATTTACTTATGAGTTAAATGAAAAGCGCGTTGCGATTGTCACTATTGATGTGCCAGGCGAAAAAATGAATACATTGCGGGACAGTTTCGCAGATGATCTACTGGTCACCTTAAAGCAAGGGCAAGACGACAATATTACAGGAATGGTGTTCATCAGTGGTAAAGCCGATAACTTTATCGCTGGCGCCGACATTAAAATGTTGGATAGCGCTGAACAACGTGAAGATGCTTTGGCATTGTCTGAAATGTGCCAACAAGCATTTTTTAGTATGAAAAAGCAGCCCTATCCAACGGTCGCAGCTATTCATGGTGCGGCATTAGGCGGCGGGTTAGAGTTTGCTTTAGCCTGTGATTACCGTATTTGTACCGATAGTGATGTAACCAAACTTGGTTTGCCGGAAGTGCAACTTGGTTTGTTACCTGGTGGTGGGGGCACACAGCGTTTACCTAAGCTGGTTGGTATTCAAAAAGCATTGGAATGGATGTTAACTGGTAAACAAATTCGCGCTAAACAAGCAAGAAAAGCAGGTTTAGTAAATGACAGTGTCCCTCATAGTATTTTACTGGACGTTGCTGCAAAATATGCGATGAAAGGCAAAGCAAAAGTGGTGCAGCCTAAACTTGATAAAATAAGTAAGTTATTAGAATCTAATCCGTTTGGTCGCAATATTATTTTCAAAAAAGCACATGATAATGTGATGAAAAAAACAGGGGGGCATTACCCAGCTCCGTTGAATATTATTAAAGCAGTGCGTGCATCTGTTGAGCTAGGAGAACTAAAAGCGTATAAGACTGAAGCCGAAGGGTTTGCAGATCTTGTAATGACAGATGTATCTAAATCATTGCGTGGTATCTTTTTTGCCACCACTGAAATGAAAAAAGAATATAAAAGTGACGATGTGGCACCTGTTAAACGTACCGCGGTATTAGGTGGCGGTTTGATGGGAGCTGGGATTGCGCATGTGAGTGCAGTGAAAGCGGGTGCGTTGGTGCGAATTAAAGATGTCGCGCAACAAGGCGTCAGTAATGCGATGAATTATAGTTATAAAATTCTCTCAAAACGTCAAAAACGTCGCATTATGTCTCACTCAGAGCTGCAACTAACAATGAACCGGATCACAGGCGGCACCGACTATACAGCATTTAAGCATGTCGATATGGTAATCGAAGCTGTATTTGAAGATTTGAACTTAAAACAAAGCATGGTTGCTGATATTGAGCGGGAAAGTCGGGAAGATACTATTTTCGCTAGTAACACATCATCTTTGCCAATCTCACAAATAGCAGAGCAAGCTCAACGTCCTGAAAACGTCATTGGGCTTCATTATTTCTCTCCTGTGGAGAAAATGCCATTGGTAGAGATTATTCCTCATGAAGGCACGTCACAAGAGACGATTTCTCGTACAGTAAACTTTGCCCGCAAACAAGGTAAAACGCCTATTGTTGTAAAAGATAAAGCGGGCTTCTACGTCAATCGTATTCTTGCACCTTATGTGAATGAAGCGGCAAATTTACTTTTGGCGGGTGAACCAATAGAAAAGATTGACCAAGCGTTAGTCGAATTTGGCTTCCCAGTTGGACCGCTTGCGTTGCTGGATGAAGTAGGCATTGATATCGGGTCGAAGATAGCGCCTATCCTTGAAAAAGAGCTGGGAGAGCGTTTTAAAGCGCCGAATGCGTTTGAACGTTTAATAGATTCTAAACGCTTAGGTAGGAAAACCGGTCGTGGATTTTATACCTATGAGAAAAAGGGTAAAAAAGTTGACGAGTCGGTGTATGAGTTATTGGGGATCACCCAAAGCCCCCGTTTAAACAAGCAAGAAATAGCCAGCCGATGCGTTGCGCAGATGCTAAATGAGGCGGCTCGATGCTTAGATGAAGGTATTATTGCTAGCGCCAGAGATGGAGATATCGGTGCAATATTCGGTATTGGTTTCCCCCCATTCTTAGGCGGACCATTTAGCTATATGGATAAGCGTGGGATCAATAAAGTGTGCTCTGAACTGTCGACTTATGCATCAGAAAATGTGGTGTTTACGCCAGCTGAAAGCTTAATGAAATTGGCTGATTCTGGAGCGCGTTTTTATGCAACTGATAAAGTGCAAACGGTATTGGTAGAAGTGCCAACTGAACAAGCTAAAGACGCAGTACAAGCTGAATCTGATAATGTGGTTGCTAAGCCAAGTAGTGAAGAAAAGCCCGCATGATCTGAGGCGACTTACTTTATTTAGAAAAAGGCTGTGCATTGCATAGCTTTTTTTTTGTAAAATAGCTGTTTTTACACTGCATAATTGTGCATTTTAAATAAATTGAGCTCTTGGTGGTTTTCGGTATTAATGCATTATCAGGTAACTGACCTTCCATATTTTCGGCGTGTTGTATCGTCTTGGTTTAATGCACTAAAGCTAGGCATTAATCCTTGTAATACCTATCTTTGCTGTGCTGGTTTATTACTTGGCGGTAAAATTTGTATTAAAATACAAGGCTTTTTAGGAAATTGAAAAAGATATTCTCTCCGTTGAGAAATAAAGATTATGGAACGACTTTTATCTACCTTAATTTAGATTTAATCCCTTTCTAGCGAGTGGTGAAATAGTGACATGATCGTTCCGTTTTTTTGGGGGCTGATAGTTTATGAATTAACACAGATTAGTTATGCAAATAGCCAATCAAATGGGGTATGTTAGTCCCTGTTTTATTTGTTTTGAATTAGGCCTTGTTTTTTACATTAGCAGCAAAAAATCGTACAATACGACGATTGTCTCACCCCCCTAACTTGGAACTATTACCACTTTGACACACCAGATCCACGATCTAATTCGTATATTCGACGAGAGCTTTTATAAAACGTATAACAGTAAGCTCATAAAAGGTCAGCATGAACCCGTTTATATCCCCGCAAGTATTGAAACCCCGTTTCATCAGATTGTGTTTGCACATGGTTTTTATGCCAGTGCATTACATGAAATTGCGCATTGGTTAGTTGCAGGAGAGCATCGCCGGTTGTTAGAAGATTATGGCTATTGGTATTGCCCTGATGGTCGAAATAAAGCGCAGCAGTTAGAGTTTGAAAGTGTCGAAGTGAAGCCTCAGGCAATTGAATGGGCATTAAGTATTGCTGCCGGTTTTACGTTTAATGTATCGATTGATAACTTAAATGGGGCACAAACATGCCGTTTTAGTTTTCAAACACGCGTACACAAGCAAGTTCTGCGCTTGGTTGAAGATGGTTTTAGTGAACGAACTGAAATATTACTACAAGCCCTAAGTGAATTTTACAGTACACCTTGGCCACTTACGGCCGAACAGTTTGAGTGGCAGTGTCCAGAGGAGTTCTTAGATGCAGTTTAAACTTGGTTTGATTATTAACCCAGTAGCAGGTTTAGGCGGCAGTGTTGCGCTCAAAGGTAGTGATGGTGCAGATACAGCTGAACATGCACTGGCGTTGGGCGCTGAGCCGAAAGCCAATTTGCGTACACGTCAAGCATTGGAATTGTTAGTTCCATATATTGCGGAGCTAAAAATTTACACGGTCAATGGCGACATGGGTGAGTTATGTGCAAAAGCATTGGGTTTTGAAACACAGGTCGTGTTTTCTACAGGCGCTAAGACCTGCCCACAAGATACTGAAGCTGCAGCTAAAGAAATGCTAGCGCAAGGTGTTGATATGATTTTATTTGCTGGCGGAGACGGAACAGCAAGAAATATTTGTGCTGCTGTCGGTGAGCAACTACCAGTCTTGGGGGTTCCCGCTGGATGTAAGATACATTCGGGGGTTTATGCCATTACCCCAAAAGCAGCCGGTCGAGTCGTGGAGATGTTGATTAATGGTGATTTGGTTACATTAGGTGAAGCGAATGTGATGGACATTGATGAGGTTGCCTTTCGACAAGGAACAGTGAAAGCAAAGCGTTATGGAGAAATGCAGGTACCTTCAGAGGTTCGTTACGTGCAAAGTGTGAAGAATGGCGGTAAAGAAACTGACGAGTTAGTACTTGCAGATTTATCTGCTTATGTGATCAGTGAAATGGACGAAGACGAGCAATATATTATGGGCTCAGGGTCGACCGTTGCGGCTATTATGGAAGAATTAGGGCTAGATAATACATTGCTTGGCGTTGATTTGATCAAAGATCATACCCTGTTAGGGCAAGATATGACGGCAGCTCAACTTTATGATAGTGCCGGTTTGTGCCCGACTAAATTAGTGATTACGTTGATTGGCGGTCAAGGTCATATTTTTGGACGAGGTAATCAACAGTTGAGCCCAGATTTAATACGCAAAGTAGGGCGTGAGAATATAATCATTGTGGCAACAAAGACTAAGTTACAAGCGCTGAACGGGCGTCCATTAATTGCAGACACAGGTGATCAAGCGTTAGACAACGAATTAAGTGGTTATATTAAAGTGATCACAGGGTACAATGATCACGTGATGTATGCTGTAGGCCACCAAGATTTAAATTAGGAGAAGTCATGTCATTTCAAGATTATGTAGAAGCTGCCCAACAATTTTTTGATGATTTAGTTGATAAAGCCAGTGATGATGAATTATTTGCGGGCGGTTATTTACGTGGTCATTTTGATCTTGCGGTTGGATATGCTCAGGTAGAGGGCGAAGCACTTAGCTCGACAGAGTTAAATGATAACGTTGAGAAAAGTTTAGTTAAAGCTTATCGCAATGGAGAGTTGACCGACGAAGATAAGGCCCATGTTGTGTCCATATGGGAGCAAGTTAAAGCGTTAAGCTAGTTAAAATACGCTACACTTAAACCGTGCTTAGCACGGTTTTTTTATGCCTGAAGATTATGATATTAATAATCAGGTAATTATAAAATTATATATGGATATAATATGAACTATATAAAACATGGAACTCTCGCGACATTATTGTTACTTAGCGCTAATATTCACGCTAGTGCAGATACACAGAAAGAATTTAAACAAGTCTACCAAGCCTATCAGCAAGCCGTCGCGCACAAAGATGATACTCAGAAGCAATTACTTGCTGAACAAGCCTATCAACTGGGGAAAGAAATATATGGCGCTGGGCATCAAAACACACTGAATTTAGCCGCGAATTATGCCGAGGCCATGCCTAGTAAAATGGCCGAAGAAAGAGTCGCTCTTTATAAGAAAATAGTTACAGGGACACAGAAGTTACATGGTGAAGCCAGCCAACAGTTAATTGACCCGTTGATATCACTCACCGAAGCAACGGTGCAGTTAGGACGT
The DNA here is from genome assembly GCF_018101015.1 of Pseudoalteromonas sp. MMG005. NCBI lineage: Bacteria > Pseudomonadati > Pseudomonadota > Gammaproteobacteria > Alteromonadales > Pseudoalteromonadaceae > Pseudoalteromonas > Pseudoalteromonas sp. MMG005. Next base: position 77,084 of record NZ_JAGJEK010000013.1, read on the forward strand.
CGAAGCTCCGGCTCTGAATTTATTGATAGTGCCATTGCAATAGCACAAAAAAAGCAAGATTTATTACTTGAGTCGAAGATTAATTTTGAAGCAGCGAAAATATTCTTTGAAGAGCAAAAGCATTATCGAAAAGCTAAGCGATACTTAAAACGCACTGATGAACTTAACAGTGCGCACTTGCCTGCTAACGCTTTACATCGGCTTGAAGTAGATATGTGGGTAGCAGCCTATGAAACTGGACGCAAGCGTCATAATGAAGCGATAGAACGGTTGAATAATATTGTTAATGTGTTTGATGAAAATCTAGATTTTGAACACCCAATGGAGCTCTTTGCACACTCTAGGCTCGTGGCAGCTTATGAGCGTGTTGGAAATAGTGAAGCGGCAACCAAGCATTGTGTGGCCATCGCAAAAATGCGGCCCTGGAACAATAACATTGAGCAGACCCCACTTTACAGGCAAGCACCTATTTACCCTCGAAGAGCAGCTGAATTTTCTCGGGAAGGGTTCGTACAATTGGAGTTTACAGTGACGCCAAGTGGATTTGTTGAGGATATTTTAGTTTTGAATCCAGATGAGAATATTGGATTTCAAAAGCCGTCAATAAAGGCATTGAAACAGTGGAGATATGCCCCTAAATTTGTTGACGGCAAAGCTGTGCCGGCAAAGTCTACCGTACAAATCGACTTTCGTTTGAACGATTAGCAGTAAAAGTTAAGTGGTATGAGTAACACAGTGCACGTGTATGTTACTCGTACCTATGCTTAAAAGCGCCAGTATACAAATAAGAGAGCAAACCCAAATAAATAAGCTAGACCTACCCATGTGAGCACTTTTAACATACCTGTTGGCGGCTTTTTGATGCTCGTTACCAGGCGGTAATTAAACCATGCAAATAATGGGGTGGTAACAAATGCCAAAGTCATTGCAAACGTGAGCATTTCTTTGAGGTTCGCTTTGAAAAATAACACAACCGCCATCCCTAAACTTGCCTGTAATAATATCAGTGCTGTAAGACTATTTTTTGGGGGATCTTTACGAGTTAATGACAATGCGTCATTTAATGTTCTGGCGTACCCATCAAGTACGGTAAGTGTTGTGCCAAACATACATAGGAATGCAATAGCAGACACTAAACTTCGTGCCCACTCACCGATAGTGAGTGTGTACATATCTATTAACTGTTTGCTAAAAGCGACACCCGCTAGTTCTATTTTACTGGTACTACCAAATTGCACGAGTACACCCAGCGCGAAAAAAACAATTGCCAAAAAGGCGGTAAGCCCATAGCCTAAATTGAAGTCGAACATGCCTTGGCGGTAGCTCAACTGCATATTTCTACATTTTGCTTTGATCCAAAGTGAGTTAATCGCTGATATTTCTATAGGTGCGGGCATCCACCCCATTAGCACAACCAAAAAACCTAACATGGCTAATCGGTACGGTTCAGGCATTACCTCAGGAGCTGGATGGGCACTCCCTTGCAATATGGCAATTGCCAATGCCGATAAAGTCGCGAGTGTTAACACACTCATGATCCATTTACTGGCTTTATCTAGTACCTTGTAATGGCCAAAGAGTAAGATGATTAGGCACACAGTCAGTATTGCAAAACATAAAGTAGTGACACTAGCCTGAATGGGGAGGGCGTAATGTAGTAAGCTTGCTGTTAGTAACAACACACCCGCGGTATTTACGATCGCGGCAATCACATTGAGTCCAGTAAATGCAATAAATATGGCAATACCTTGTTGCTTATAGCCGTGAATAACACTGTTTTGAGTATGCAGCGTATATTCAACACCAAAGCGAAAAAACGGATATTTTAATAAGTTCACAGCAACAATAAGCCACAATAATTGCCAACCAAATAATGCACCTGCTTGTGTTGCTGCGACGAGATGTGAGCCACCAATTGCGGCGGTGGCCATGAGTATTCCTGGTCCAAGAGAGTTAAACTTGTTTTGGATATTTGCAAGCACGAATACATCCTTTTTACATGATATCAAAATTATAATGGTTATGTTTTTGGTTACTGCGATATTCAAGATAATTGTACGAACAGTATCTACCCAATAGGCGAGACTGACATCTATTTGAGTATATTAACCTGTGTAAACCTTTATATAAACAGTAATTTTACATAAGGTAGGGCTGCAAGTGGGCTAAAGTGAGGGAGTAAATGTATCCACTATGCGGTGACTGTATCCATTTGCGTTTGGTAAAAGTGGTCAGTGATACCACTTAAGTGTATACATTCTTCTAAACGAGATTTAATTTCATTGCTATTTACTCCAGCGTTGAGCGCATGGCCATAAATTTTAACGGCATTTTTGTATTCACCTGAAGCATAAACGCGTTGTCCTAGCTTTTCATAAGCACGGGCGCGCGAGGAACTATCATGATACATGTGTTCAAATATGATCTTATGCATTAACCCTGCTAATACGTGTTGGCAATTTTTAAGTTGTCGGTTGATCAATTGATGTGCAGTGTAAATACACTCAAATGCATCTTGGTGTTCACCTAAGTGGTGATACAAATATGCTTGAAAAATGATTTGAATAGGATCATCACTACTGTGTTGTGCCAATTGATACAATTTTCCCTTTGCGACGGAATTGTTGCCATCAAGGGTCATAAGCGCCACCATAAGCGTACTAAATTCTGTGGGTTGGGTGGCTTGCATTGTTTTTTGTACACCAATAAGACTTTGTTTAGCATTACTGATATGGATATCTGTTTGCTCAAAAAGCGCCGATAAAATCATCGTCCTTGCGCGTAGGCAAGCTATGAAGTTTTGATAGTCAATATTATCGCTACGTATTGTTTGTGTTCGATTAAATAGGTTTTCAAGCGCATTGGTCTCATTGTTTGCATGCAATGTCATGAGGCTCAAACGTAACATCATAGGCGACATTTTATCCAGCTCAAATGCTAGAACCTGTTCTGTTGCGATGTCACGCTTACCAGTTTGCCACGACAAATAAATCTGCCAATAAAATACGCGAACGGGATATACCTTTTGAATGAGTGGTGAAGCTAAGAACTGCTTACATTTATCAAGCTCTTTGAGTTCATAATTTACATGAAATAAGCTCCAACTGGCCCAATGGATGTGTTTTTTTGCAAGTGGCACTAGCAGTTTTTTAGCGATGCTATATTGCCCTAGTTGTTGTAGCAAATTAACAAGCAGTTGATTTCTAGATTTTTTTAAATAGTTTGGATAATTTCGATTTCTTAAGTTTTTTAAATGCAATAGTGCGCGTTTATAGTGCTTTTGGCTAATAAAGTGATAGGCGGTTTTAAATTCAGTGATTTGTAAAACATGTAGCTTCAATTGCTCTGAAATTTGAGCCGTGTTGAAAGGGCGTATGAGCATTTGTGTACTATGAAAGGGGTATTCACACGTATAATCAAACGATGTATTTTCTGGAGCTAAGTATATAAGTCGAGTCGTTGGTAGTAATTTGTCAGCAAAAATAAGATCACTGATCATGTCATAGTGGTTATGTAATTGGTCGATATTATGGTCAAGAAATAGCATGTCGAATTGCTGAGTTTCTACCTCATCGACAAATTGTTGCGGATGATTGAAGGTAAATACATTGAATACCCCTAAGCTTTGAAGCATTTTTGAGAGAATTTCAACGTTTGTTTTATTTTCATCAATAATCGCAATATTTAAATTGACCAGTTGCAATTTGAAACTCTCTCTATCGTATTTTTAGGGGTTAGAAAACATTCAATATGTTTATGCTGCATTGTATTTTTAATTATATAAATCATGGGTTTGAATTATTAATTCACAGTTTGAAGCGTACAGGGAATGATTAATCCAAAGAAAACGCCATCTAGAACCGTCATTATTAATTTGGAACGATTTATATGCTATTAATGGCTAAATATCAAGAGGGTATTTTCATTTGTTTACATTTAATTAAAGTTATAGACGTTGAGAGTGCTAGAAAATTTAGTGCTTATAATAAGATCATAAAACTCGTACACAACATGGTATCGATGGCGCTGGTAGCTTTGGCTAACGAGTCTATTCAATAAAGTAATCTTGTACATCATCTCTAATATCTTGGTAATCATCTTCTTCAAGATCGAGCACTTTTAAAACAGAAGCTTTCACATGATGCCAATCCGGATCAGGCACGAATCGTTTATTGACATGTACTAAGTCTTCAGCCATTTTGAGTGCAGCCATACACAGTTTTTCATCATTTGGATGCTTCTCTGAAAAATAGTGTACATCGTGGTGACGTAAGATTAGCTGGCAGATATTTTTTGGTAAGTTCCAACTGTTTGCTAAATAATAACCAATAACGGCGTGGTTAGTATGAAAAAAGGATTCTTCATGGAAGACAAGGTTTTGATCATAATTTTCATTTGCTGTTGCTAATACATCCACATAATTTGAGTATTTCATTGCCATAGCAGGTATACCCGCGTCGTGAAATAGGCCCAGCATATGTAAGTTTTCGACAGGCACTTTTGATTTTATTTTTTTACCAATCAGGGTCGCAACGTCCGCAATTTCAGTTGCAGTGTCCCAAAATCGCTCAAGTTTAATACAGCACTTGTTTTGATCAAAGGCTTGCTTTATCAAGAATCCGGTAACCAATTGGGTAATGCTATCCAGCCCTAAAAACATCACCGCTTGTCGAATATCAGTAATGGTTCTAGACATCCCATAACTACTCGAATTGATAACTTTTAATACAGCAGCAGAGGTCGCTATGTCGGTTGCGATCAAGCTAGCTATTTGGCATAAATCAGGTTCATCTTCTTTTAGACTGTCTTGTAGCTGGCTGAGTAATTCGGGCTTAGGTGGTAAGTTAAACCCGCTTTTAATATCTTTAAGAACTGAATCATCAATGTCAATCATGGGTATATCCTTACGAGGCTTAAATACAAGAATAGTTCAAAGTGAAAGAATTGAAGACGATTAGACTAAAAAAACATCTCAAAGGTGCTATCTGGCGGTATATTACATTATTAGTCCCAATTTAGGGCGCAAATTATTGCGAGTTAATAGTAAATTGCGTTAAGGTTAATCAATTTTGCTATTTAGAGATGAAAGATGACGCAACAAACAAGTGCAGCGGCACCTTCAGGGGTGATCACGCGGTTTTTGAACTCAATAGAACGAGTCGGCAATAAGTTACCTGATCCAGCGATTATATTTTTAATTGCGATGATATTAATTTGGTTTTTATCTTGGTTATTTTCAGGCACAAGCTTTGATGCGATAGACCCAAGAACAGGACAAGCGATTGTTGTAAATAATTTACTTAGTGGGGATGCATTAGCTGGCTTTTTGTCTTCTATGGTTAAAACATTCACTGGGTTTGCACCATTAGGTGTTGTACTTGTTGCGATGTTAGGGGTTGGTGTTGCTGAGCACTCGGGTTATATCAATGCGGGCTTAAAGTTGATGTTAAAAAGAACGCCTCAGGCGTTATTAACGCCATCCATTATATTAATTGCAATCGTTAGTCATACGGCTACTGATGCAGGCTATGTTTTGGTGATCCCTATCGCAGGGGTTATCTATTATGCAATGGGTCGACACCCGCTGGCTGGTATTGCAGCAGCTTTTGCTGGGGTTAGCGGTGGCTTTAGCGCAAACTTTATTCCTTCTGGTATTGATCCATTACTGCAAAGCTTTACGCAAAGCGCCGCACATATTATTGATCCAACTATGTCGATTAACCCATTAAACAATTGGTTCTTCACGTCGGCATCAAGTCTTTTTATTATTTTACTGGGTTGGTATATCACCGATAAAATTATTGAGCCGCGTCTAAAAGACACTCAGATAGACGGCGATACTGAAAACTTACCAGCCTTTGATGAAGTGACAGGAAAGGAACGTACAGCCTTTTATGTGGCATCTTCAGTGATGATTGCAGGACTTGCGCTACTCGCATATGCATCAAGTGGCGAAGAATCAGCATTACGCAGCCCTAATGGTTCATTAACTGATTTTAGTGCCCCCCTTATGCAGTCTATCGTCCCGCTGATCTTTTTACTGTTTTGGATCCCTGGTGCCATATTTGGTTTCATGGTTGGGACATTTAAAAGCTCGAAAGATATGATAGATGCAATGAGCAAAGCGATGGGCAGTATGGCCTATTATATTGTCATGGCATTTTTCTGTGCTTTGTTTATCGCTGCATTTAGTCAATCAAACTTGGGTGCATTATTGGCAATTGAAGGTGCTCAAGTATTAAAGGCAATGGCATTGCCAAGCTCAGTGACCGTGGTAGGCATTATCTTCTTAACCGCTTTTGTTAACCTTTTCGTTGGTTCAAGCTCAGCTAAATGGGCCTTGTTAGGGCCCATATTTGTGCCAATGTTAATGCAATTAGGTATTTCTCCTGATTTAACACAAGCGGCCTATCGCGTCGGTGATTCTAGTTCGAATATTATTACGCCTTTGATGCCATACTTTCCGTTAGTTGTGGTGTATTGTCAGAAGTATGTTAAAGGGACCGGAATTGGAACGCTGATTGCGATGATGTTACCGTACTCAATCGCATTTTTAATTGGTTGGAGTTTATTCTTGCTTGCATATTGGGGACTTGGTTTTCCACTTGGTTTGCAGTCAAGCTATACATACCCATAGTCGATAAACGCAATATCGCGTACACTTTACTTAAAGTGTGGCATTTAAAAAAACGCCTTAATGAGGCGTTTTTTTATGTGTGTACTCATATCAATATTCTTGACTATAAGCGTTATTTTATAAGCTGAAATCTGTACGTATTGCGTCAATTAATTTTATAGAAAAAAGCCAACCCCAATACTTCCCTTTTGGCTGTGTGTTTTTTGTGTAAAAATAGAACTTATATTTAGTGTCATGGATTCAATAGACCAGCTTTGCGTATTCAGGTCGGTGGAAGCGATAAAACAGGAAGTGCAATAGTAAATTTACTTCCTTGATTTACTTTACTGTTAACATGTATCTCTCCTTGGTGTTTTTTCACAATAGCATGTGAAATAGAGAGTCCTAAGCCGGTGCCTTGACCAACTTCTTTGGTGGTATAAAAAGGGTCAAAGATTTGGTTAATTTTAGAGGGCGCAATACCCATACCGTTGTCTTGCACTTCTATAAAAATGGTATTGTTTTTAGCGTAACTACGAATGATTATTTTGCCGTGACCATGCATACTTTGTACAGCATTAAGTAACAAATTTAAGTACACTTGATTTAGCTCACTGTTGATGCAGTAACTGTCGGGAATATCAGCGTGATACTCTGAAATGACACAATTATATTTTAATTGATTTTCAAGCATTTTTAGAGTGAGGCTAAATCCTTCGCAAACATTATTTAACTGCCAGTTACTGTCATTGGCTTGGCAGTAGGTTTTTAATGACTTTACAATGTGACTCACCCGTTCGACACCTTCCCTACAATCATTAAAGAGTTCATTGAAATCACTTTCAAGAAAGTCACATGGATAGGTTTCTGCCATTAATGTAAAGAGACGCTGATTACTAGGTGCAAGCTGTTTATTGAGATTCTGATGGAATAAATACAAGTTTTTGACTTGCGTTTGCATGAGTTGCAAGTTACTGCCAATGAAGCTAATAGGGTTATTGATCTCGTGTGCTATTCCAGCGGCTAACTGCCCCAAAGAAGCCATTTTTTCTTGACGTAGTAGATTGCCTTGTACGCGTTCAGACTCGACACGTAACTGTTGTGCTTCTAGTTCTATAAAGCGCTTTTCTACTTGATCGAGTGTTTGCTCTATAAGTCCGGTGATCCGGTTGATTGCTTGGGCATCTTTTCGTAAATAAGCACCTTTATTTATATCAAAAAGCATCAATAAGCAGACCGAGCTTTTATAGCTGAATGATGCAATGAGCGCGCTGTGATGGTGGGGCGCTGTCAGTGTTGGCAACCAGTCAGGATTGAGTAGTTGAATATCAATGATGGCTTTTGCTGGCCCCGTCAACACTGATTTTAAGAGTGGGTCGACAATAATGTTTTGCTGCATAGCTACATTGTTGCTTGTGGCTGCCACATTCAGTGTACCTGGCATGGCTGGTGTGAGTAACAGGGCTGTGTCGAAAGGCGTTTGTTTTTTAAGTGTAGAGAACACGGATTGATATATTTGCTCAACTGTAGATGCTTGTAAAGAGGCGCTCATGCCCTCTAATAACACGAGAGACTCAGCTTGTTGTGCGTGTGAAACTTCGACTGCTCGCTCTAATCTTGCTACTTTTTCAAGTAATCGTTCATTGTCTTCGATAAGTTGCTGATGTTCGCTGTTAATCATGTGTGACACCAAATACGAGAGCAGAAATCATTAAATTTCCATGTCGAGATTGGCCATCTAAAAAGCAACCTTGTTCACCAAAGGTATAGACTCCTGCGACAGGTACATTGTTAAAATCTTGGCAAATGTTCTTAGTAACTTGTTCAAATTGAGACTTGACGCTGAGCATGCAGCCAGCACAATAAATAAGCATGCACCCTGACAGAGCGGGGTTATCAAGTGTGTGCTGCGCATTATGAATCACTTGGTGTGCTCTGCGGAGCAAACTGTCGGTTGAGCCATGCATAATATGGAGAACATCGCCTTCATCTAAGCTGGAGAATAACGATAGAGTGCCATTTGAGTGGACATTTTCAGGGTGACTCAGTAAATACTCATCTTTACTAACTTCTCGGCCTATTGGATGAAAGGAAGTCAGACCTAGAATGTTACCTCCCTTAAGACTTTGCGAAATGGTACCATTTGTTAATTGATTATACCGTATTGCTGCGGGCGTATTATCGAGTGTAGCAACATTTCTACCATAAGCTTGTGTGACTTTGGTTGTGAGACCAGATGGAGCGTAACCAGAAGAGAATGAAAACGAAACGGCCACCGAAGGCGTTAGACTCGCGATGGCCATGCTACAGGGAGTTGCAGTGTGATGTGTGTAGACTTGCCATTGACCAGATACATCGTTATCTGATGCTGATCCTCCGATAATAGGGACTCGTTGCCCGATAGCTGCTTGTATTCCAGCTATGGCCTGCTCTTCATCTCCTGGCGAGAGGGTGATCCAAAGTAACTCAGGTGATTCACTGAAGGTGTTTTTGAGTAGTTGATTAGTGGCACTTTGCGCTGTGTCAAATGTAGATAAGTTATTTCGTTTACCTGGGCTGACAAAATAACAGCCAGATGGGTCACTGATGCTAATTAGTGTGAGCGTAGCAAAAGCGTGATTATAGTATTCATTGTGGCAAAAGCTTCCTTGGCATGAGCTGCTTAGAATGAATTGTGTATTCTCAAACTGCGCTGATAGCCATTGCCAAATTACTCCAGCGTTTAATTGCACATCAAAATAAACAATTAAAAATGTGGCGTTATGTGCGTGATTAAGCTGTGCCTCAATCTCATTGAGCGCATGTGGTGTATCAGTGCTATTTGAGGAGTAACAATTAAATTTAAACAAAGGCATTCCCCAGTAATTTAAACCTGTATTATTTAGCTGCTTATTTAATATAGATTAGGGGCTGTTGATCTTTGCTGTTCTATTTTTTGTTCTCTTTGAGCATGCTTTTATCGCGGCGCTTAATATGTGGCCTAGTAATCTAAGCGAATATTAAGCAACAAAGAGAAAGGGGTGCTCAAAAGAACCGGTAGGCAGCGTTTGATTGGCTTTTCTACTATGTTATCGGCTGACTCACATGGAATAACCATGCTACGCAGCCTCTGCCTTGTATAAAAGCCAATCAAACTGCTGCAAAAATGAACCTAAAAGATCAACAGCCCCTAGTCAATTAGAGTATCAATTGCCTCTTTCAGCATACTCACTTATGCAAAGATACCAGTTGTCATACAAACGTCAAATTAAGCGATATATTGTGATGGTATTAATATCGCGTAGATATTTGGTTAGTCAACTAGCCGTATAGTCAGTCATATGAAAAATAAATACTTTTTTATGGGTTTTTGGTTTGGCTATTACGGTTAACTCAACTAATTTTATAAGACACTTAAGGGATATTTTAGGTTTTTAAAGGTGAGGTAGTAGTGTGCGTATAAAAACAAAAATTGTTATGAATGTAGCGATTATCATAGCTGTTGGCGTACTTGCAACATCCATAGTACTGACAACCATTGCGGAATCGATGACGTCAAAGGCGCTGGAAGAGCAACTCAAAAACAGGTTAGTGGGATTAAGAGATGCTAAAGCTGAACAAATTGTCAGTTACATAGAAAATATAGAGCAACACATTACCACGTTAGCTAGCTCAACAATGACAGTGGATGCAACGGCAAAATTTAGTCGAGCGTTCGAACAGTATGGATTGTCAGATACTGGTACTGCATCTAATCAAATAGATAATAAGTTATCGCAATTCTATCAGCAACAATTCTTAACGACCTATACATCGCTCAATGATGGGAAAGCGATAGATGTACAACGGCTGAAAAATGCGCTGTCAGACAATGGTCGAGCTTTACAATATACTTATATTGCGAATAACTCGCATCCATTGGGCAGTAAAAGTGAGCTTATTAACCCCAACGATGGCAGTGCATATCAAGAGGCACATGTTCAATACCATACGGCGTATAAAAAAACCTTAGAGGCCTTTGGCTACTATGATATTTTTATCGCAGACGCGAATACGGGGAATGTGGTTTATTCGGTATTTAAAGAGCTAGACTTTGCTACTTCATTAAAAAGTGGGGCGTATGCTAATTCAGGTTTAGGGAAAGCTTTCCAGGCCGGAATGAACTTATCCGATGGTGAAGTGAAAGTTATTGATTTTCAGCCATACACACCATCATATGAAGCGCCAGCTGCGTTTTTTTCATCACCTATATATAAACACGGCAACATCATAGGCGTGTTGATATTACAAGCGCCCGTCGATCGAATTAATGACATTATGACGTATCAACAACAGTGGCAATCTCGAGGTTTAGGGTTGTCGGGTGAAACGTATTTGGTTGGCCAAGACCGACTTATGCGCTCTCAAAGCCGGTTTTTATTGGAAGATAAATCAGCATACTTAGCGGCATTGAATCAATCGGGTATTGCTAGTGACATTATAAAACAAATTGATACGCGGGACTCGTCTTTGGGCATTGCACCTGTAGATACAAAGGCGGTACGCTCAGCGTTGCGAGGCGAGCAAAACTTTGAACTCGTTGAGGATTATAGAGGAGTCAAAGTTGCGTCGGCATATGGCATGATACAAGTAGGTGGTGCTCAGTGGGCAATTCTAAGTGAAATAGATGAATCTGAAGGATTTGCTGCCTTGGATGATATCCACAATACGCTGGTAACTACCGTTGCTATTAGTACCTTGATAATTATTACTTTAGGCTTAACTGCTGCTTGGGTATTAGGAAGTTATTTATCTAAGCCAATATTACAACTGAACGATTTTGTAATGACGGTAGCGAATAGCCTCGACTTGTCTTTGAGAGCAGATTTGCGAACAGGAAAATCGGATAAAGATGAAATTGGCCAAGTTGAACGTTCGTTTAACTTAATGATGCAAAGTATTAACGAAGCCATGCAAGAGGTATCAGAGTCCTCGATTAATTTAAGTCGTTCAGTGACGGCATTGAGAGATAACTTTAATATTGTAACAACACAGTCAGAAGAGCAGTCAGAAATGACATTGAGGCTGTCTGCTGCAATAGAAGAGATGGCTCAGACGTCAGATTCATTAGCGCAATCAGCGAAAAGCTCCAATCATGCGACGCATGCAGCGGTGGATCAAGTTAATGTTGGAAAACGCAATGTAGAAGCAAATATGCATCACAATGAGACGTTGAAAGAAACGATCTCAACGACATCTAATAGCGTTGATAGAGTTGCAAAAGACAGTAATGATATAGGTTCTGTTTTGGAAGTGATCAGAGGCATTGCTGAACAAACCAATCTGTTGGCATTGAATGCGGCAATTGAAGCAGCTCGTGCGGGTGAACAAGGGCGGGGGTTTGCTGTGGTTGCGGATGAAGTGCGCTCTTTGGCACAAAAAACTCAAGACTCTACAAAAGAAATTCAAACTATTATTGAAACGCTGCAACATGGAACACAACAAACTGTGAGCACCATGAAAATTGCGTTAGGTAGCGTAGAAGATACCTTAGATACCACACACAAGGTGACCGGCTCGTTTGAAGAAATAAACCAAGAGGTGGCACAAATTGAAGGTTATAATTCACAAGTTGCCACTGCCACTGCGGAGCAAAGTGCAGTGGCTCGTGATATGGCACAGCAGGTCTCTTCTATAAGTGAACTCGCATCGAATAACAATCAATCAATCGATAGCGCATCAGGTTGTTGTAATGAATTGGAAGGGGAGTATATGCGTTTGAAAGAATTGGTTTCACGCTTTAAGTTGTAGCGCCCACCTGCTTAAAGCATATTTTAAGATTGAAGCGGCGATTAGCCGCTGTCATTATTGAGGCTATTGGGTTTACATCTGGTTTAGTAGGTACGCAGCCCACTTTGTATTTCATTGACGAATTCACTCAGCACTTGCTCTATAGGCTGAGGCTTTGAGTATAAATAGCCTTGAAACTCTTGCATACCTAGGCTTGCGAGTGCGTCACGTTGTATAGGTGTTTCAACGCCTTCAGCGAGTGCCGCAATCCCCATTTCAGCACATATTTTTACCATTCCACTGAGTAATGCGTGTTGGTTTCTGTCGCTATCAATTCGATCGAGTAAGCTGCGATCAAATTTAAGGCGAGTGATAGGGTATTCAATTAAGCGGGCGATATTTGAGTATCCTGTGCCGAAGTCATCGATCGCAATTTTTACGCCATGCTGACTTAACGACTTTAATTGCATTAAAGTATGTGCTCTGTCATTTGCAATACTGTATTCGGTTAATTCAAGTTCAATTGCGCTAGGACTGAGTCGGTGATCCGATAAGTGAGTTTTTATTTGAGTGGCAAAGTCGTCTTGTTCTAAGTCTTGTGCACTGACATTCACTGCAACGGGAATTGGTAGCTCAGGATAACGAGATAGAGTTTGGCATAATTTTCTTATAATATGCTGGGTCAGCATCTCAATTAAGCCAAACTCTTCGGCGATAGCAATAAATTCGCCTGCAGGTACAAAACCAAGCAATTTACAATTCCAGCGTGCTAGCGCCTCAAAACCAATAAGGCGACTGCAAGAGAAATGCTTACCTTGTAAGTATATTTCAAGTTCATCTTGTTCAAGTGCCTTTTCAAGTAAAAGTGCCATTTCGTGGCGAGCGAGTCGTTGTTTTTTGATACTAAAGTCAAAAATAGAGCATAAAGAGTTTGACTGGCGCAGCTCACATGCTTGCACTGCGTTTTTGATTAGACGTTCAGCGCTATATCCATGCTGAGGGTAGGCAGCGAGAGAAATGGCATATTTTGCATGGTATTGTAGCTCTCCAAGCTTCACCCAAAAGTCCAAATTATTCTGCCAATGTTTGGCAACTGTTAGTAATGACTCACTGTGCTGAGCAATAAAACCAATTCTACCCGAGCCTAAATAAGCAACAGAACTGCCAGCTTGAGGGTAGTGCTCAAACAGCTTATTAATATGTTTATATAGCAACTTCCTTTGTTCAGCGGTGATACCGTGTTCCAACATTTGTAAGTTTTGATTATCTGCAATGGCTATCGCAAAGGGTTCTCCTCCTTGAATGGCTGTGTCAATTTGTTCTGTTAACCATGTCGTATTTGGCAAATTGACGTGGGTATTGAAATATTTTGTTTGATGGTGTTGGGCTCCGAGCGCTTTGAATTGCTGTTGTAAGTAGAATTGTTCTGATGCGTCACTTAAATACCATGCTGATAGTGATTTCTCATGATGCTCTTGCGCGTCAATTTGTACAATAGCATTGTTGACCTTATAGAGTTTTGTCGTGTGATCAAGTGCCGCATTTAAGACATGGCTAATAGGGCAAGGTAACGGGTGATGATATAAGTTTAATAGCTGTTTAGCTTTTTGGTTTGCTTCAACTATTTGCTGTTCTTCGTTGACTAATATGATCGCAGAATAGGCTTTTTGAAAGAACTTTCGATATAAGTTCTTTTGTTTCTCTAAAAGCTTTGTGTGTTTTTGAAACTGTTTATGTAGGCGGTTTGCTGCCAAGCTTGTTCTCCACACCGCTAAAGGAATACAAATGTTGAAAAAGAAAAACACTAAGCAATGAACGTAATAATTGGCGTTATTGAGCACTTCATTTTGGGCATTGAGCACTGAGGTGCTGAGATCTTGAAAAATAAAATACAGAGGAACTAGGTTAAGAATTGCGTAGCAAGAGGCCGTTTTCTGTCCGATTAATAATAACGCAATGATGGGGGTAACGTAGGTAAAAATCGAGCCTATTTGTGCTACTTGCAATGCAGGAGTAAATAGGTTTATTGAGATTGCTGCTGCAATAATGACTAATAATAAAGCATGCGCACAGAGTTGGTAGAATTTTTGGCTTAAACATAACAGAGCGGCCAAAATGGTCGTTAAGCTCAGTGCAACTTGTAAGTTCTGAGTATTTTTTGTGTCATTTAAGGCGTGAAGATTATGGAGTAATATGACAACGCAGATACTCAACATGGTTACTAAAATGATGCGAAGAGCACTGATCCGCCAATTGACCATTTGTTGTGGTAATTGAACATTGTCATCGAGATAAAAAAAGTGTCGCAAGTTATACAAGATAATTCATTTAAATCATTTGGTTTGCAACAATAGTAACGGTAAGTTATCAGCGCTGCAATTGTTATAAGTCTATAAAATTAGCCTTTTTAATGATAGCGCTGTCATTTTTTTTGTTGTGGTTTTTATATTTTTATTACGCTTCAATGTTAATTAAGTGATCTATTGCTGGAGATACTGCCTTTGAAATAGCTTTGCCATTTCAGTGCAGGTGATCATACGAGCCAATATATCTATTGAGGGGAGTTGTCGATTAAGTGTTTCAAATTCTGAGAACAAGGCGAGCATGGGCTGACTATTTCTGCGTGTAATGAGAATGATCAATAATGCTTCATCCATATACTCCTGACTACGGATCTCATTTGTTAAATCGATGAGGTGACCTGTAAATTGTGAATGAGATAACAATTGGCTTTCGTTTACGCCAATAAATGTTAAGGGGATACAGGCTGAATCGTTTTTATATGCGCCATGTAATATAAAAGGCGTGTTGCTGGTCAAGTGTATGTAATTTGGTGAGCTTAAACTCTCATTGATCTGCTTAATGCATAATCGAGCTGTGTCGATAAAACTGTTTTGTGGTACTGATGTTATGATGCTCAAGTTAGTCACTCCTTGTTTCTTACATTGATGACATTCTTTCATAGTCAAATATGAAAAAATTAATAAACCTGAAATTTAAGAAAAAATGTACTTTTTGGGATAGTCACTGTGATGCGTTTAAAGCTATTAATATGTTGCAATATGTGCACTAGTCAGGGGGTTTATGGCATGCATTTGTAACATAAGTCATTAAATATGTTATCTTTTGTAACTCTGCTCTGTTTTTATGGTTATTTGTTTTTATTGCCGTTATTCTTTGCTCTATTAACAGGAATTTTACCGCATGCGACGACTTTATAGGTAACCATATATGAATAAAATGAAAGAATGCTCCATAGCTTCAGCACTGTTGACGTGTTTTAGTGCGTCTGCGACCATTGTTGAATTTAACACGACTCAAGGCTCTTTTCAGGTCAACTTATATGACCAAACGACACCGGAGACCGTTGGCAACTTTTTACGCTATGTAAATCAAGCGCGCTATGTCGATTCGACAGTACACCGCAGTGTACCAAACTTTGTCGTCCAAGGCGGCGGCTATAAATATGATGGTAGTATTCCACTGACTGCGATAGAAACAAATACACCCGTTGTAAATGAGCCTAAGTTGTCTAATGTTCGTGGCACCATTGCGATGGCTAAATTGCAAAACCAGCCAAATAGCGCAACCAGTCAGTGGTATATAAATTTGAAGGATAATAGTACAAGCTTAGACTCTGATAATGGGGGTTATACTGTATTTGGGGAAGTGATTGGCACTCAGGGGATGGCGATTGTTGATAAAATTTCGAACTTAAATCGATGCGGTGAGGTGCCTGTAGTGAATTATACATCGGCTCAATGTGTGGATACCGATACAAACCCAGATGGAGGTAACCTCGTATCCGTGACGAGCGTTGCTATCATTGATTCAGATCCAACAACGGCGAATGATTTGTCTCCACCAGTTAATGTTTTAGTAAATAAAGTGCCTACACCAACACCTGAACCACAACCGACAGGGTCTTCATCAAGTGGCTCGTTATTTTTTAGTATCGTGCTGATGATGGGCGTGTTAAGACGTCGGTTTGTTGGCGTACGTTAGTTCGTAGAAGTTTATAAAAGAAACTCAGTTTTAACCACTGAGTCTCTTTTATATCAGGTATTATCCAAGCATATTAAACAGTAATGCCGACACAGACAGTAAGCCGACAGCTAAAACAAAGTACGTGCCTAGTTTTCCTTTGTATTGTTGCAATGCAGGTACTTTATAGACAGCAATCGTTGGCATGATAAATAAAATCATGGCAATAATAGGTCCGGAAATAGCGCCCATCATATCGAGAATACTAGGATTAAGTACGGCACAGACCCAAATAGCGATAAACATCAGTGCGACACCCAGTTTGTCTATCGTGGCGATTGTGAGTGATGTTTGCTTACTCATTAAGCCATTAAAGCTTTCTCGTGCACCTAAAAAATGGCCTAAAAATGATGACATAATAGCAATAAAAGCCACCAGAGGGCCCAGCATCGCAATATAGGGGTTGTCATAAACATTGGCCAAGTAAGACAGCACCGAGACGTTCGCCTGTTTTGCTTGCGTCATTTGCTCGGGTGATAAAGACAATACACAAGAGAATACAAATAGCAGCACAAATACTATCAACATGATTGATGTACATTGCAGAATTTTTTCTGATTTGCTAACTGCACGTTCTTTATAATGACGGCGTTGTACATTCACAAAGCTTGAGATAGCCGCGGCATGACTAAAAGAAAACACCACAATTGGTACTGATAACCATAGGGTTTGGGTAAGACTTACCGCATCGGGTGTATTGATAACTGGGATTTGCCAATTGGGGACTAAATATAATGATAAGAATAAAAGTACTGCGACTAATGGATATACAAGTGCTGAAAAAGTGCGCATCAGTAGCTTTTCACCACCCATCATAATTGCAATCATGCCAGCAACTAATATACCGGAAAGAACCACTCTTGGTGGTGACTCTAATGCTAACTGGTTAACGATAAAGCTATCGACCGTATTGGTCAATCCGACACCATAGATAAGTAAAATAGGAAAAATTGAAAAAAAGTATAGTAGCGAAATTAACCGCCCGGCTCCCGCACCAAAATGCTCCTCAACAACATCTGTAAAGTCTGCATCAGCTTGCTTCGAAGACAGTACAAAACGGGCCAACCCTCGATGTGCTAAATACGTCATTGGGAATGCCAATATGGTCATGATCAGTAATGGCCAGAAACCACCGATCCCAATATTAATGGGTAAAAATAAAATACCAGCACCGACGGCGGTACCAAATAAGCTTAGCACCCACTGTGTATCATGCTGATTCCAGCGTCCTCTACTGTCTGAAGGTATATCGTGTGATATCGCTTCTGAGGCGTTACTCATACTTTTTATCCTATTCATTAGAATTATATTTGGGCGGCATCATATAGAAAATGAAGAGGTGATGCATGTATTTGGCGCCAGTTAAGCATTGCTATGCAGTAAACATCTATTGACGCATAAAAATTGTTCAAGCTAACCAGTAATATTTCATAATAAAAGTATGGAGTTACTTTAATATTCCACACATCTAACAATGAAGTCACTTGGTATCTACTTAGTGAGCAAATTCATCATTGTGGTGTGACCAGTCGTACAATTGTCATCTCTCATCATTATTATGCTGGTTCTTCAATTAAAGTAGTGATGTAAGGAACAATAATGGGCACGTTATCACGTCGTGATTTTATGAAAAGCGCTTTGCTTGGTATGGGGGCTACAACCGTCGCTCTATCATTGGTCGGCTGTGGCAGCAGTCATGATAAAGCCTCACTCGCGAGTAACGAAGTTGAAATTAATTTTAAACACGGGGTTGCCAGCGGGGATCCGCTAGCAGATAGTGTAATCTTGTGGACAAGAGTGACACCAGAGGGTGACCCTAATCATATAAACTTAACACTTCAAGTGTCTGAGGAAGATGAATTTACGGTTGCTGCTATGAGCCAGAGCGTGGTTGCATTGAAGAACAGTGATTATACCGTCAAAGTTGATTTAGCAGGTTTAAAAGCCAATACTCGATACTATTACCGATTTGTTACTGATGGCACGGTTTCCCCCATAGGGCAATGTAAAACGCTTCCGCAAAGTGACGTATCTCAGGTTAAGTTTGCGGTGCTGTCCTGTGCTAATTACCCAGCAGGTTATTTTCACGCATACGCACACGCGGCTACAATGAATGACCTTGATGCGGTATTACACCTAGGCGATTACATTTACGAGTACGGCATGGGTGAATATGCAACCGAACGCGCCGAAGCCTTAGGTCGAGCGCTTGATGATGATAATAGTGATGAAGTTATTACGCTTGAAGAGTATCGAAAACGCTACGCCAAATATCGAACAGACGATGGGTTGCAGGCATTGCATCAAAAAGCGCCTTTTATAGCTGTATGGGATGACCATGAAATATGTAATGATACCTACACAACAGGTGCTGAAAATCATAATGCAGGAGAGGGGGAGTTTAGTGAGAGAAAACTTGCGGCACTGCAAGCGTATTATGAATGGATGCCCGTTCGTCCATATGTAATAGACCAGACAGAGGCGCTATACAGGAAGTTCGAATTTGGTGATTTGGTGTCGCTTTATATGCTCGATACGCGCAATGAAGCTCGAGCAAAACCACTAGAGTATCAGGATTACCTAGATACAACTTCTGGAGCGATGGACTTTACAGGTTTTCAGGCTGATTTAGTTACACCTAAGCAACAATTGCTGGGCACAAAACAGCTCACCTGGTTGACAGATAGTATGAAAACGTCGAATGCTAAATGGCAAGTGTTGGGGCAACAAGTGTTGATGACTAAAATGATGATGCCTGCTGAGTTATTGACAGCCTTGGCGAATCCATCAACGTCAATGGCGGAGCAATTGTTAGCGTTAGCACAAATTAAAGGGCGCGCAAAGGAGGGGGATCCATCTCTAACGGAACAAGAGTTGACGAGAGTCAATTTTGTGGCACCTTACAATTTAGACGCCTGGGATGGTTACCCTGTTGAACGTGAAGTGGTGTTACAGACGGCAAAAGTGGCAAACAAAAACTTAGTGGTGCTTGCTGGTGATACTCATAATGCGTGGTCGGGTAGATTATGTAATGCACAAGGAGATGTGTGCGGCTATGAGTTTGCAACACCGGGTGTGAGTTCTCCAGGGTTAGAGTACTACCTTAAATTGCCAGATGAGCAAGCTAAGCAATTTGCGAACGCGCTACAACTGTTAATTGACGATTTGGACTTTGCTAATATTCATCAGCGTGGTTTTATGACCGTCACATTTACTGCTGATTCAGTGGACAGTGAATGGCACTTTGTCAGCTCGGTACATGAAAAAGCCTTTACGATACGTAACAGTAGTTTGCAACAACGTGCGGTGGGGTAGGTTGCCATACAGATTGTATAAATAATTGATAACAGTTAGAGAGTAAATATCAACTTTGAATTTATTAAGCCACCTGCGCCACGCAACAGGGTGCTACTGACGGCACAGGTGGTTAACTTGCATTTTATTCAGCATATTGGCTAATTTTCTTAATCAGGAATAGGCGAAGCCAAATTAGAGCTGTCGGCTAAAAACTGTGCTTGGGCATGGGCATCGAGTTGTTGCTCGACTTTTTTCGACTGCGCTTTTTCTACATCAATAATAATAATGACTTCACCTGAGTCGAGTCGCTCATTAATGACTGATTTAAAGTATCCATCGAATGATCCACCCGTAATGAGCAATATAAAGTTTATCACTACATAAGCACATATCGCGGCAAATATGGCCCAAAGTAATTGACTATTAAGCGTGTTCGTTGACAGCGCAATGATTGCAACGATGATGGCTGATATCCCGAAAGACGTTATTTTTGCACGTTTTTTAGCGGCAATAATATCCGTTTTATCAATGTTAGATGAGCCGTGCAAATGATGAGATTTGATGCCACTATCGTCGCGACTGAGCACATAAAAGTGATGATCGTCTATGCCTAACTTATGTACCTCATCGGAAATAGACTCTGCATCATCTAGGTTGTTGGTCGCATAAAACAGTCTTTTCATTGTGCCCCCCAATAAATACTTGATTGATATGACCTTAAATTAGTGTAGTTGCCATACGTCAAAAGATAAAAAAAATCTTTGATCTACATCAAGTAAGGGGTTGAGTTTCTGTCTAACAACATTTAAGATCGCAACGAAAATGCAAATGGTAATTATTATCATGTTAATTTAATATTCTAGTTCGATATTTATGCTTTGAATAAGAAGCGCAAATATTCGTTTAGAATGGAAATCAGATAGGTTTCGTATGCTTAAAAAGTTGTTGCTGAGCTTCGTTATTATTATGCTCATGCTGTCTCTGAGTGGTTGTGAACTGGCACTGTTTGACCCGAAAGGACCGATTGGTGAACAGGCAAAAGACCTTATTTTAATCTCTACTGGCTTGCTCTTAATCGTCATTATTCCTGTTTTGTTTATGTCGATATATTTTCCTTACAAATTTAGAAAGGGTAATACCAAGGCTGAATATAAGCCTCATTGGGAACATTCAACCAAAATCGAAGTCATTGTTTGGTTAGTTCCTTGCTTAATTGTTGCCGCATTGGCGTATGTGACGTATGTCACGTCACACTCACTTGATCCAAGGAAACCTCTGGGGAAAGATGAAGATACGCTCACTATTCAGGTTGTGGCATTAGATTGGAAATGGCTATTTATTTATCCTGAGCAACAAATTGCTACGGTGAATGAAATTGCTATTCCGGTCAATAAACCCATCGAATTTTTGATCACCTCAGATACGGTGATGAATTCATTCTTTATACCTCGTTTGGGAAGTCAAATTTATGCCATGGCAGGTATGGAAAACCGTTTGAACCTGATGGCATCGGAAGAAGGGGTGTTTAGAGGTTTATCGGCAAACTACAGTGGGTTTGGTTTTTCGGGTATGAAGTTTAAAACGCATTCTGTATCAGATGAAGCATTTGAGCAGTGGGTTGATAAAGTTAAAACCTCTCCGAAAGTACTGGATGAAACGACTTATCAAGCATTGACCGTAAAGTCTAAAGACAATGAGGTCGAACATTTCGCCGATGTTGATCCATTGCATTTCAAGAAAACCATAGAAAAATATACTGGGGTACAAAATGGGCAGTAAAGCCACCATTATTACAGATCCAGATCCGCTTACGGGTAAGTTGACATGGGATTCTATTCCAGTCCATGACCCGGTTATTTTGCCGGTAATGATTGCCGTTGCGTTGGGTGGTATCTTCTTATTCGCATTAATAACCAAAATGGGTAAATGGCGTTACCTATGGGACGAATGGATCACGTCAGTTGACCATAAAAAAATAGGCATAATGTATATTATTGCCGCGATCATCATGTTAGTACGTGGTTTTGCAGATGCACTGATGATGCGAGCGCAGCAAGCTCTTGCCACCGCCGACAGTGTTGGCGCGGGCTATTTACCTCCTGAACATTACGACCAAATATTTACCGCGCATGGCGTGATCATGATCTTCTTCGTCGCCATGCCATTGGTCGTGGGGTTAATGAACATTGTGGTGCCACTACAAATTGGCGCAAGAGATGTGGCATTTCCTTTCTTAAACTCATTGAGTTTTTGGCTATTTGTGGTCGGTGCAGTATTAGTTAACGTGTCGCTGTTTGTAGGTGAATTCGCCGCAACCGGTTGGTTGGCATATCCTCCCTTATCTGGGTTGGAGTACAGTCCCTGGGTCGGGGTTGATTATTGGCTCTGGGCGTTACAGATCTCAGGGATAGGGACCTTGCTTACGGGTGTTAACTTTTTCGTAACGATTCTTAGAATGCGTGCGCCTGGCATGAAGTTAATGCAAATGCCTGTATTCACGTGGACTTCGTTGTGTGCGAACGTATTGATCATTATCTCGTTCCCTATTTTAACGGTGACCATTACCTTACTGACCCTTGATAGATATATTGGCACGAACTTCTTTACCAATGATCTTGGTGGTAACCAGATGATGTATGTGAACCTCATTTGGGCATGGGGTCACCCAGAAGTTTATATCTTAATTTTACCTGCTTTTGGTATTTTCTCTGAAATAACGGCGACCTTCTCTCGCAAACGCTTATTTGGTTATACGTCACTGGTGTGGGCGACGGCGGTGATCATGGTGCTGTCTATGGTCGTTTGGTTACACCACTTCTTTACTATGGGGGCTGGGGCGAGTGTGAATGCCTTCTTCGGCATTGCCACCATGATCATATCCGTCCCCACCGGGGTGAAGATATTTAATTGGCTATTTACTATGTATAAAGGTCGCGTCGAATTTTCAGCGGCAATGTGGTGGACATGTAGCTTCTTATTTACCTTTACAATCGGTGGGATGACAGGGGTCATGTTGGCGGTGCCAGCAGCCGACTTTGTATTACACAACAGTTTGTTCCTTATCGCTCACTTTCATAATGTGATCATTGGCGGCGCCGTATTTGGCTATTTTGCGGGTATGACTTATTGGTTCCCGAAAGCAACAGGTTTTATGCTCGATGAAAAGCTTGGAAAAATAGCCTGTGCGTTGTGGACTATCGGCTTCTTCGCAGCCTTTATGCCACTGTATATTTTGGGCTTTAACGGTATGACACGTCGTCTGAACTATTACGATAACCCAGAGTGGACACCGTTATTGTGGATTGCTGCTGGTGGTGCATTGATTGTGTTGGCTGGGATTATGACGCAGTTCTATCAAATTTTTGTCAGTATTCGTGACCGCCATAAAAACAAAGATGTGACGGGCGATCCTTGGAATGCACGGACGCTTGAATGGGCAACATCTTCACCTCCGCCATTTTACAACTTTGCAGAGCTGCCGAAAATTCACGACAGAGATGAACATTATTATAAGAAAGAGCACGGATTAGCATACCAAGCACCGGATAAATATAAAAAGATCCATATGCCTAAAAACACTTGGGCAGGTGTGGTGATCAGTGCTTTCTCATTAATGATGGGTTTTGCATTTATTTGGCATATTTGGTGGATGGCTGCGTTTGGTTTCCTTGGCATGATTGCATCTTGGATCATGTACTCATTTGAACGTAATAAAGACTATTACGTGCCAGTTGAGCAGGTAGAAGAAATTGAAGCAAAACATCTAGATGCTGTTAGGCAGCACGCTCAAACTAACAGCTAAAAGAGGATTAGAGTTAACTATGTCTCAAAGTCACGCAACTGGTCATGATGAAATAGATCATCATGACCACGATCATCATGACTCAGGTGGTGATACGGTATTTGGTTTTTGGATTTACATCATGAGCGACTGCATTTTGTTTGCAACCTTGTTTGCTACGTATGCGGTACTCAGTGGTGGGTATGCGGGAGGATTAACCCCAAAAGATTTGTTTGATTTGAACTTTGTCGCTGTAGAAACAGCGCTGTTGTTGTTTAGTAGCTTTACCTTTGGTATGGCAATGCTTTATGCCAATAAACGGCATATGAAGGGCATGATCTCATGGTTGGTGTTCACATTGGCACTGGGGTTAGGCTTTCTCGGGATGGAACTTTATGAGTTTTATCATTTTAGTAGCGAAGGCGCGACGCCACAAAGCAGTGCGTATTGGTCTGCGTTTTATGCCTTAGTTGCCACGCACGGGTTACACGTACTCGGCGGCTGTATTTGGATGTTGGTGTTGTTTGCACATTTTAAAAGAGACGGCTTTACCGAAGATAACTTAGTACGTTTGTCTTGTTTAAGTTTGTTCTGGCATTTCCTTGATATTATTTGGATTTGTGTGTTTAGCGTAGTGTATTTATTAGGAGTGATGTAATGAGCACAGCAACTGCAACTGATCACAGTCATGGCGGCGCCGCGCATGGGAGCGTTAAAGAATATGTAATTGGTTTAATGCTTTCAATTGTATTAACGGCCATACCTTTTAGCGTACTGATGTATGACTTACTGACCCCAGTGTTGACATTAACGGTGATTTTAGTCTGTGCAATCGCACAAATATTTGTGCAATTGATTTTCTTTTTGCATATGAATTCATCATCAGAACAAATTTGGAACACCACTTCAGCGGTGTTTGTGGTACTTATTGTTGCGATTGTGGTTATTGGGTCTATTTGGATCATGGAACATTTGAATCACAATATGCTGATGGGCCACTAGCATGTTCAAAGAGTTTTTAGTGCTAACTAAACCTGGGATCATCATGGGCAATTTAATTGCCACTGTCGCAGGTTATTTTCTTGCTGCACAAGGTGATTTTCAATTCGTGGCCTTTTTGGCTGTGTGTATTGGTACCTCTGCCGTAATCGCGTCGGGTTGTGTATTTAACAATGTGATAGATCAAGACATTGATAAGCTCATGCAGCGCACGCAGAACCGAGCTTTGGTAAAAAAGGTCATTACGTCTAATGGCGCTTTGCTATATGCCACGTTACTGGGTGTGATTGGGTTTGGTACTTTAGGGTACTTTACTACGGGGATGGCAGTGCTATTTGCTGTGATCGGTTTTTCCGTTTATGTTGGGCTGTATAGCCTGCATTATAAACGCAAATCGGTATACGGTACTTTAATTGGTAGTATTTCAGGCGCATGCCCACCGGTTATTGGTTACTGCGCGGTGACAGCACAGTTTGATGTGGGGGCGTTGGTTATTTTACTGACATTTTGTTTATGGCAAATTCCACATTCGTATGCCATTGCTATTTACCGTTTTGAAGATTATAAAGCGGCCAATATACCGGTATTACCATTGGTTAACGGTATTGAGTCAGCGCGTAAGCACATGGTGGCTTATATTGTCGCGTTTACGTTGATGGCATTGGCATTGTTTGTGTTTAATTATGTGGGGACGTTATACGCTGTTTCAACGTTACTGATTGGTGTGGTGTGGTTAGCCATTACCATTGTTGACTTTGGTCGTTATGAACAACACATATGGGCAAAGCGTGTATTTGTGGTGTCAATATTGGCTATCACATCATTGAGTGTGTTTATGTCGCTGGACTTTGTCAGTCTTGCACCACAAACATTGCTCACGGTGAGGTAATACATATGCAAGGGAATAATTTACGGAGATTATTTTTACTCAGTTGCGTACTGGGGGTTATTGGCTTAGTGATTTTCTATTTAGCAACAACCAGTAAAGACTTTAATCAACCGAAAAAGACCTTTGCAGAGCTCGGCGGGGACTTCACCTTACAAAGTAGTGAAGGCCCCGTATCATTGTATGATTTTAAAGGGCAAGTTGTGGTGATGTACTTTGGCTATTTATCGTGTGCTGAAGTGTGTCCTAATTCACTTGCTGTTTTAACCGGCGCAATGATGCGGCTCGAAAAGAGTCACCCAAACGCCATTCAAGGGTTATTCGTGACGGTTGACCCAACGCGTGATACGCCTGCTGAATTAAAAGAATATACAGCCTATTTTCATGACGATATTTTGGGGCTTACTGGTACGGTAGAGCAAGTTAAATCGGTCAGTGGTCAGTATGGTGTGTTTTACGATAATAATAATTTAAGTGACTCATTTATGGAGTATTCCGTGTCTCATGCATCACGGTTTTATATTGTAGACAAATCCAGCAAGTTGATCACGGCCATGAGTCATACCACGACCCCGAATGAATTAGCGGCGCAAATTAGAGAGTTATTATGAACCGTTTGATTTTATTGGTTAGTATGCTGACAAGTAGCATGATAAGTGTGCAAAGCTTTGCAAAAACCTCTATGAAAAAAGTATTAGCGGCTAAAACTAATCCGGTGTGTGCTGCGCAGCTGATAGAGCTTGCGACAAACACCATTGGGCTAAATAAACATCGGTTACTTGAATTAAACAGTCAGAGCAAACAACTGCACAGCAGCTTTGTTTCTGGGGTGATCGAATACAAAGACAGACAGAGCCATGTGGTTTATGCGGCCACTAAAGATATTCAAGGCCAGTGCTCGGTGACATTTCAAGAAACGTTTACCGTAAAGTCTCCGTGTATTTTGGTGCGCGAGGAAGTATTTAAAAAATGGCAATATCAAGGCAAGTTAAACAGTAATACGATGGTGTTTAAAAACCAAAGAGATACCAGTATGAGTGGTATGTTGAGTGATGCTTCAGACGGGTCATATTGTTTAGTAAGTCGCCATAAAAACGGGGCCTAGCGTGGCCCTTACGGATGACGAGTTTCGTTAATAACTGAGGTGAGGGATTTATGAGTACGCGATTGGTGTTAGAAATCGATGCATACAAAAAAGAGTTTGATCATGCTAATTCAGAACTCAGTGTTAAATCCATGATTTTAAAACACACACCAACAGAGTATGCCCACTTATCCGCATTTCTTGATGCTTGCCACAAAGTAAAGCAAGTATGTATTCGTTATGGCGATGTTCAATGTGTTGCTGACTTACAACTGTGGTTGAGAAATAGTATTGTATTGCAATATAGTCGCTGTGAAAATTGTCAAAAGCAGCAAGGAAAATGCATTGCCGAACTCACTAAGTTAGACAAGCAAATTAGTCATGTGTTTCCAAAACTCGGTGGTAATGTGGTGCCGCTTAAACAACCTTTACGCTTAAAATCTTAACGTAAAGGTTGCTTCCTTTCCTTAATAAACGTCCCGCACATAGCGTTTTTGTTTTTTCAAATTGGCCATGTATTCTTGCGTTTGACTTTCATCATACTGACCATACTGCTGAATAATGCTCTGCAGCGTTGTATCAACGTCTTTCGCCATTTTATAGGCATCTCCACAGACATACAGATATGCTCCTTGTTCGAGCCAGTTAAATAGGGTTTCACCTTGTGCTAGCATTTTATCTTGTACATAGATTTTTTCTGCTTGGTCACGAGAAAAGGCCAAGTCTAATCGCGTCAATAGGCCATCTTGTTGCATCTGGGTTAACTCTTGTTCATACAAGTAATCGGTTTTTGCATTTCGATCACCAAAAAACAACCAATTATCTCCTGTGGCCTGTGTGGCCTCTCGCTCTTCTAGGAATGCTCTAAATGGTGCAATACCGGTACCTGGCCCAATCATAATAATGGGCGCGGCTAAATCATTGGGTACAGAGAAGTGTTTGTTGGCCGAAAAATAACAAGTCACTGGCTCTCCTATTTTTACAAGGTCGGCTAAGTAAGTTGAACAAACCCCATTGTGTTGACGTTCACCTTTTTCGTACCTCACACTGGCAATGGTTAAATGTACTTGATCAGGGTGCTTTTTGAGACTCGATGAAATGGAATAGGCTCTGGGTGCCATCGGCTTTGCTAGCTGAATAAACTGTGCCGGTGAAAGAGCACTATCTGGGTAACGCTTGAGCAGCTGAACCGTGTCAACACCCCATAAATAATCACTCATGGCTTGGTTGTCGCCCAGTCGGGAAAGTAGTTCAGGGCAGCTACTCTGACGTGCTATTTCATGAATGAGATCTTTACTGGGCTGGCGAATTTCGAGTAATTCAGTGAATATGTATTCTAGCTGTTCGGTTTTACCATTGTAGGTTTCATGTTGCTCTGCTCTGGCATTCAGTGCGCTGAGTAAGTCGTTAACGAGTGTGGCACTATTGTGGGCAACAATATTAAGGGCATCGCCAGCATCATAGTGTTCACCTGAGCCCATTAAAGAGAGTTCATAATGAATGGTTTCTTTACTTGAGCACTCATCGGTTAACCGCGTTTTGCTTAATAGTTGAGCCTGTAGTGGTGACTCTTTATTAAATTTGGCTTTATTTTTTTTAGGTTTTTGCTCAGGAGTGAGCGCTGATTGCTGCTCTGAGTTGCTGACTTTTTGCGCGATTGTGGGCAGTGCTTCAGCCATCCATTGTTCAGCTGGGGCTTCATAGGCCACATCACAATCTATACGTTGTGCGACTCGGGTAGCACCCAGTTGTTCTAAGCGTTCATCCCATTGAATGCCGGCAATGCAAAAATCATCATAATTGGTGTCACCCAATGCTAAAACGGAAAAGTAGGTTGATGCAAATGACGGTGCCGACTCGGCACTTATTTCATCCCACAATAATTGTGCGTTATCGGGCATTTCACCATCACCGTAGGTACTTGTGATCACTAATAGTCGCTCTGCTTCACTTAACTGTGCCACAGAGATATCATCCATATCGAATACCGAAGCCAACAATCCATGGTTTTTGGCCATTTGTGCGGCTTCTTCAGCTAGGTTTTCAGCATTACCGGTTTGCGATCCATAAATTATGGTGAGTGGTTTAATGTGCATGGCTGGCTGAACTGATTGCGCAACCGTTTCTTCTTTTATTAATAAGCGACTATGTAAACCCGCTAAGAAGCCACCGAGCCATTGCTTTTGGTCATCATTGAATGGCATATTTTCTGGTAAATAGGGGACTAATTGGGTGTTATTTGAGTGTGTCATAATACTTTTCCTTACTTATGCTGTTGCGCGGATTGCTTCAACTAGCACATGGCAAAAATGGGTCGCGAGCAGTTGTTCAAATGGTCGATGTTGACGCAGTGCCTCTTGGACACAGTTATCGCGATGTAATATCCAAACGCTGGTACCAAACGCATTACTATCCCAAACCTCGCGGCGCTCTAACGCGTCTTTGTAGTCTTGCACGCGCTTTTGTGCGAGTAAGCAGCTGAGCGCATCGCTTTCGTAGCTGGCTAATGCCTCTTTGGTATCTTTCACCAGTGTTTCTTGTAACTTTCGATCAAGGGTCGTGACCAAGTATTTGGCGCTGTCTTCGCTAGCATGCGCGGTGGACTGTGAAGCTGACTTTTTTGCAGCTTCATGGGCGCGATGAAATACACCCGCTGAGATCACATATTGATAAATGAGACTCGTGTCTCGGTCTCCGTAATCAGGTAATTGGCCATCAAATAGGTATTTACCGTCGTTTTCGTTGTGTTGATATGCAATTTGAGCTTCTTTTAATAGGCGGTTTGCCCAAGCTTGAGAGAGCTCTTCAAGCATGGTTCTGCGCTCATGAGCGTCCACAATATTATTTGGGCAATGATAGCTATAGAGTGTTTTTGGGATCAGGACATAAAAATGCGTCTTGTGCTCAGCCCAGTTATTAATAAGTGATTGGGCGAGCGTAGAGCCGGTAGCATCAATATGGCATTCTAAATGATACAAAAGCGCGGCTTCATGGCCTAAACACAAGGGCGTTTGTTCATCTAAGCGCAAAGCAACGACACTGTCTTGGCTGCACTGCGTGACAATATTGCCGCTTGGATCGTATTGGTATGCGGTACCGCCACTCATACCATTGCCTAAATTCTTTCCGTAATGAGATAAGTTAACCACTGAACCATTGGTCATATATTCGCAGCAAAAATCACCAACCCCTTCCACCACGGCAACGGCACCTGAGTTACGCACACCAAAACGGTCGCCTGCTTGGCCTTCTATAAACAATTCTCCACCGGTTGCGCCAAACAATGCAAAGTTACCGATCAGTACATTGTTGGTCAGTGGTTGTTTTACATGTGAAACAGGACTTGTGATCTGTATGCGACCGCCGCTTATGCCTTTACCTACACCATCATTGCAAGTACCGGTATGTTGAAGTTGCATACCAGTGTTCAAAAATGCCCCGTAACTTTGGCCTGCTGAGCCATACGTATGCAACGAGAGCGTATTACTTTTTAACACGACTCTGCCATTACTCAACCTATACATTGCAGGATGAGCGGCAATGGTCGCATCGCTTACGTGATAATTTAGGGTTCGCTCGATATCAATCGCCAGTTGCCCTGCAACTGTTTTGTTACAGTTATTCAGAGCGATGGGAGGCAGAGATAAGTATTCAGTTTGGTTATCAAACAAGTGTTGTTTCAGCTGTGTGAGCCACTGCGTGTCGTGATCAAAGTTTGCTTCAAGGTACACTGGCGCTGCAATTTTTATGGGCTCTACTGGCGCGAGCATGGCCGTCATATCTAATTGGCCGACCATCATGGGATGCGCAATGAGGTGTAATAAATTACTTTTTCCGCGTATCTCACGTAAAGACACATAGCCAAGGCGCGCTAATATTTCACGGGTTTCGTGCGCAACATTCATAAAATATTGTGCTAATGCTCTCGGGTCGCCTTGATAAACCTCAGGGTTGGTTGTCAGCCCCGCAGGACATTTTTGATGGCAGTTTTTAGCCATCACGCACTTGAGCATCATCAGAGCCGTAGTGCCAAATTCAAATGAGTCACCGCCTAACATGGCCGATTTGACCACATCGAGCCCCGTTTGGTGGGCATTAGAACAGCGTAAGGTTATTTTATCTCGCAAGCCGTTTTCAGCGAGTGCTTGATGGACTTCAGCAATACCAATATCGGCGGCTCGACCAGTGTGCTTCAAGCTGGTCACTTGGGCTGCCCCAGTACCGCCTGTATTGCCTGCAACATTGATAACATCAGCGCCTGCTTTGGCAACGCCAACCGCAATGGTACCAATTCCTTCAGATGAAACCAGTTTAACGACGACCTTGACATGTGCGGCTTTGGCATCGTGGATGAGCTGCCCTAAATCTTCAATCGAGTAGGTATCATGATGTGGCGGTGGAGAGACGAGTTCAACCCCTGGCGTGCCACCTCGTGCAGCGGCTATTTGTACGTTGACTTTATGTGCGGGAAGTTGACCTCCTTCGCCGGGCTTTGCGCCTTGGCCTATTTTAATTTCGATTTCTTGTAAGGCTGGGTCGGCAAGGTAGCCTGTCCAGACACCAAATCGGCCAGAGGCAAATTGCTTAATTTTACTGGCTTTTACAGTGTTGTACCTCGAAGCACTTTCGCCACCTTCACCCGAGTTACTCATTGCGCCCGCAATATTGGTGCCTTGCGCTACCGCTTGGTGAGCCTTTTCGACTAAAGCACCATGGCTCATAGCGCCAGAAGCAAAAGCGGCAGTGATTTGGTGTGCTGGTTGAACCTTTGCTACGGATATTGCCGTGCGAGCCGGGATGACTTTCGCTAATAGCCTGTCGAGTAAACTATTTTTTACCACTGCGATAGCCAGATGTGAGTTTACTATGCTGTGGGTGAAAATATCTTTGGAAAATACGTCTATGAGCGCAGCTTCTAAACTCTGGAGGTTACCAGTAGGGTCGAATGCGATATGCCAATGTTGTGCGATGTCATTGGAGCGCTCACGGTGCACCGTGAGCCCCGTTATGGCAAGGGCAAATGATCCTGACACTGATATGTTTTTAAAGCACTCTTTAAGAGTTTGCTCTGATGCATCTGCTTTGATTTGAATCGGTAGGCTTAATATATCTCGCAGTGCAGCAGGGCGATGCTGGCGTTCAAGGTAAAGGTTTTGACTAAATTCACGATACGCATCTGTGATGGTAAAGTCATCTATTTGCTGAGGGCTGCGTGCGTCGTAGCCTAAATCTCGATACCCCTCATCTTGCGGTAATATGACTTGTTGATCTTGTGACTCAAGTTGTGATTCGTCGAGATATTGAATCGATTCTTCAGTCATATTGATGTATTCACGAACCGCAGTTATACCAAAGCTATGACCTGCTCCTTGAGCGCGTTCTTTGAATAACCCGAGTACAGGGATCTGGTTTTCAGATTGAACATGGGGGACTTTTTTATGCCAGTACTCAACGCTTTGTACCAAATCTTTAAATTGGGCTCCTCCCACGGGGGAGTGGATATTGGGGAAAATAGCCTTTAAAGCTGGGTCATGGGTATCAATAAAGTTGGCTTCGAAAAATTCACCGCCAATATAGCTTTCTACAGTACATAAGCCAAATTTACCCATGGTTTTCATTAACGCTTTTTCGCCGGCCTTTTTAAATTTCAGCAGGGCTGACTGCACATCGGTTGGGCTATCGAACAATTCAGTGGCACGATTTAATACCGTGAGTGGGCATACCGCAGAGGCACCAAAGCCAAGCAGGCATGCGATGTCGTGTGTACTCACTGCTTGTCCGGTATGGCAAACAAGGCTGGTGGTAAAGCGTAGCCCTCGACTTATCAGCCGCTGATTAATTTTGGCGATGGCTAGTAATGCCGGAATAGCGGCTTGGCTATGCGAAATGTGCTCGTCGCTTAAAACGATAATATCGACTTGTTCGCGGGCTTGTTGCTCAGCGAGATCAGTGAGGGTTTCTAGCGCATCAAGCAGTCTATGCTCATTGCTGTTGTATAAGTCGATGTTGAATAACAGGGGTAAGGTTTTAATACGCAACGCACTTTGCTTTTCAAGGGCGAGCAGATGTTGTGGCAGTAAAATAGGAGAGTCTAATACAATTTGTTTATGACTATTTGGGCTAATATTGGGTTTTGGACCCAGTGCCACACGCAGTGTCATGCCATCGGTTTCACGAATGCTGTCGAGCGGCGGGTTGGTTACTTGTGCAAACCGTTGGCTAAAGTATCGAGATAGGCCGCCTTCATCTTTGTTGAGGGCATTCGGAGCCAAGCCATACCCCATGGCAGAGATTTTTTCTGCCCCATTTAATAACATGGGATCGAGCATAAATTTAAAGCTTTCTTGATTTAAACTAAATGCCACATGTTGTGCGCTGGTACTCAGTGAAGAACGTTGCTTCACTGTTTGTAATGGCGGTATCGGCAAGTCGGATAAGTTAACCCTTACTTGGCTCAGTAGCGCGGCATAATCTTGCTGTTTAGCTAAATGTTCTAAAATTTGCTGGGTTTCTTTAATTTCACCGGTACTATGGTCAAATACAATCATGCCACCGGCTTCAATGCGGCCGCGGCGTATGATGTCGTTGGGGTCAAAATCTATTTGACCTGCTTCACTCATCACCACTAAGTATTCAGATGTTTCGACACTCCGTAAAGGCCGCAGTCCGAGTCTATCGAGTCGTGCGCCTACCTTAATCCCGTCACCAAAAATGAGTGCTGCGGGGCCGTCATTTTTCTCTTCGTATAAAGAAAAATATTCAAGCATATTTCTCACTGAGGTTGGCATGTCGCTATCATTCTCCCAAGCGGGCGGCATCATGGCTAATGCGGCGACATCAATCTCTAAGTTGTCTTCGATTACTCTTCTTTCCAATGTTTGGTCTAAACGTGCAGAGTCTGATTGACCAATTGGAGTAATGATTTTCTTATTTTGCGACTTGGCGATTGCGTCTTCACTTAGGCGGTTTTTTCGGTCGGTATTAAGCTCGCCATTGTGGGCCATTCGTCTAAAAGGTTGCGCAAACATAGGATTTGGCGCGGTATTGGTTGAAAACCGAGTGTGAAAGAATAACGTATGAACCTGATGATCTACGTCACTTAGATCGGTGAAATAAGGGATCACTTCCCAGCTATTTAAACGGCCTTTCAATACTTGAGTACGGCTGCTCATCGACAAGGGGTAGAGTCCACTGAGTTCAGGATCAGTAAAAGCAACATGCTCGATGTCATGGAGAGCTTGATGGATCTGTCTTTCAAATTGAGTCTGGCTATCACACTGGCTTGGTTTAAAAAAAACGACTTGTTTGATTTGTCGTTGTGCTTGTTGGCTAGCATGATTAAGCACGGTCTCATCGGTTGTGATGGTGCGAAATGTGACAATGGGTAAGTTATAGGTCGACAGTGTGTTTTCAATTAATTGAGTGGCTTTGTTGTGGTGCGTAAGTTCTTTGGGGTAAAAAAAGTTGGCTACCCCAAATTCACCGATTTGTAATGTGGCGTTGCCGGTGACTTTTTTGAAAAAGTTAAGCGACAAGTCAATATTAACCCCAGCACCATCACCAATGCCTTCTGCATTCATACCGCCTCTATGAGGTATACGACAAAGCGCTTGATGAGCATGTTCTAACAATTGATGTGTTTGCTTACTTTTTTTATGGGTAATAAACCCAACGCCACAGCTCGAATGCTCTAAATTTCTATCAAATAAATATCTTTTCATTGAGTACCCAATTTACTAAACGGGTGAGTTCATTGCATAACAAGCACTTAATTTGAACTACACATTTTTTAAGCAGGTCATCCAAACTAATGTTCAATGTATATTTATGCAAATGATAAATATTTGTATTCGTTTTTGTGTTATTTTAATTTAATTAATTTTTGTGAAGTTTATTTTTAACCTGTTGTTTTTAAAGTATTATTTTTGATTGGTTTAAAAGTTATCTATGAATTGAATTTTTTTCATAAGTATAAATCATGAATCTATATGAAGAGTTTCTCACTGAATTTGCTAAATATAGATATGCTGTTTTTGCGATGAGCATAAATGGAACGTGGGTCGTTTCAATGTTAAATATATCACGACTTTTCGTTTAACTTTTACAATGAATGTTGATTTACGAATGTGGCTGCTAGGTATCGGAGCTGCATATAAATGCGCCACTTTAATCGTGGCGCATAATGGGAGAATTAATAAAAAACCACTTCCCATATCTAACAAAGCCCAGTTCAACAATTTGCTTTTGTTAAATAAAATATCGCCTTCTGTTGCTTACGACATCATTTCACATCGGTAATGTTTATGGTAACTGATTTTTATTTTTAGTTTCATGAAGCCAGATCCTTCTGCGCAAAATGTGAATTTTAAGTATACAGTACCCTTTTTAAATGTAAATGAGTTGTTTTGTTTAATGACCCGTTCATTTTCGAGTGTAGTCATTAACGAGTTTAACTTTAGAAAGAACTACTTGCTTTTTTGTTTTGTTACAGTATAACATATCGAAAGTTCGATGGGCGCCCAACCTTTTATCGATATAAGACTCTTGAATATTTTTAGATAGTGAAAAAGATGAATATAAAACTTAAGTTATTAGCAACTATGGTTGCTGCTGCATTAACTTCAGCTTGCGGTAGCGATACACAACATACTCTGACCCCGGTTGTAAACCTACCAAGTGAAAGTGTAGAAGATGGAAAGGGTGATGCTGGCCACGATCATACAGAGATCAGCATAGAAGGCCGCTTAGTGATTTCTTCACATCAGAGTAATGTGTTGTCAGTCATTGCAGCAAAAGATGGTGAGCACTTAGAGAGCATAGGTATTACCGGGTACCCACAATATTTATATGCAACAGAGCATCATCGCTACGTTATGGCGGTGCAGCGCGATGCGGGTATTGTTGAGTTTGTTGACGGGGGTCAATGGCAAGAAGATCATGGTGACCATCTACACCCATATGAACAAGCACCAAGTGTTGTTGAATTTGCGCTACAGGGGGTTAAGCCAACTCACGTAAATGCGGGTGAACACAATAGTGTTGTTTTTTACGATGGTGATAAAGATACAAATCAAAACGCCCAAGTAATGGTATTCAATGAATCCAACATCGCTAATAACAATCGTGATTTTTCAACACTTGATTACAGCACGTATCAACATGGTGCAATGCAAACGGTGGGTGAGTATTTAATCAGTACGATTCGAGATGAACAAAGTGACTCAATGTTACCCAGTAAAATTGGCTTATTTCACGGCCACGGGGATCATTTTGACCAAGAGAAAGTGTTTGATGTAGACTGCCCAAGTTTGCATGGCAGTGCACAAAGTAGTGAATTGGTTGCGTTTGCATGTGCAGACGGTGTGGTGGTTATTAACACACATGATAATGAATTCACACATGAAAAAATCATGAATTCAGAAGAGTTTGCTGAAGGTGAGCGTATCGGGATGCTACGTGGGCACCCTGAAAAAGATTTATTTATAGGCAGCAGCCGCGCAGGTGTATATGCCATTGACCCAAGTAACAATTCAGTAGAAAAAATAGAATGGCAAGCCAGTGATGATGCCCGTTTAGTTGGTGCTTACTTTAGCGCTGAAGGAGAGCATTTTGTGCTGATGGACAGTGCTGGTGTGATGAGTGTATTTGAAGGGCATCAACACGATGATGAGTATCATTGGGAAAAAGCCCATAACATTACAATCAGTAGTGCAGAACTAACGCAAATGCCAGAGGGACATGGCTTTGTTATGACACTTTCTCAGTCTCAACAAGTGGCGTATGTTAGCGACCCTATCAGTCAGCACATTGTTGCAATCGATTTAGAAAGCGGCGAAGTGACACGGACTTTTGAGCTAGACATTGTGCCTGAGAAATTATTATGGCTAGGCATCGCCACAGAATCAGTTGGGCATGACCACTAAGGCCTTATTACACTAAGTTTTTTACCCTGTGAAGTTTAGCCCGCTCAGCGGGCTTTTTTACATCAAGCAAAACAGCTTGGGTTAACCCTATAATCATACACGTAAGGTGAACAGCGATGAAATACACACAAAAACTGATGGATCAGACTGCTATCGGCATATCAATGCTCTGTATAGCACACTGTATATTTTTACCACTATTATTGGTACTAGTACCTTCAGTAGGGTTGGGGTTTCTAGCTGATGAGACTGTTCATCAATATTTGGTGTGCGGTGCACTGGTGATAAGTTTCGTCGCACTCAGTATTGGCTGCAAGCGGCATAAAGCATGGCATGTATTGATTGTAGGTTTAACTGGACTGAGCTGTTTGGTGTTTGCTGTTGTATTTGGTCATGATGTGCTGGGGGAGATGATGGAGCGGGTGGTTACCTTGATAGGTTCTGGATTAATAATCGCTTGCCATATTCGTAATTATCGTTTGTGTGCAAAGGTCCCTTGTACCTGATTTATTATTTTGTCGCAAATAATTGGCGCTTAGTTAATTTTTGATTATTTTGAATAGATGAGTGGTATCACTCCAATCACTAACTTACGTTTTAGCTTTATTAAAAGAGTCGATTATGAACTATTTAGACGTAAACAAAGCAACATGGGATAAACGAACACTGCTGCATGTTAAGTCACAGTTTTATGATGTAGACAGTTTTATACACGGGCAATCGTCGCTCAATGATATTGAAATAAATCAGTTAGGAGATGTGGAAGGTAAAGACCTTCTGCACTTACAATGTCACTTTGGACTGGATTCATTATCTTTAGCGCGGTTAGGGGCAAATGTAACTGGCGTTGATTTGTCATCAACCGCGATTCATGAAGCAACAACTTTAAATGAACAACTAGGCCTTAATGCGACGTTTGTGTGTGATGATGTATGTCACTTTGGTGACACCAATACTCAGCAATTTGATGTTGTGTATACTTCCTACGGCGTTTTGTGTTGGTTACCAGATTTAACCCATTGGGCACGAGGGATTGTTAACGCATTAAAGTGCGGTGGGGAGTTTCATTTAGTTGAGTTTCATACGTTTAATGATTTGTTGTCTGGATACTCTTATTTCCCAAAGAGTGAACCAGATATTGAAGAAGAAACCACATACACTGAAAATTGTGATGGACAAGTGTCTAAAGTGATCACCTGGCCACATTCACTGAGCAGTGTGATCAGCGCACTGATCAATTCAGGTTTGATAATAGAGCTGTTTGAAGAGCATGCATATAGCCCTTATGATTGTTTTGACGGACTAAAGCTGGTCGCAGAAAAGCGTTATCAAATGCAGCACAAAGGGCAGCAAGTCCCTTTAATTTACGCTATAAAAGCACGTAAGCCATAGTATAAACCAGTATTTTGCCAATGCTGGCCCAAACGCAGACGTTGGACCAGCTTCCTCTTAAAAATTAAAGCGTAACGTTAAAGCGCAATGGTCGCTAAGCATGTTGTTTTGGGTCATATCTTCAAAGTAGTGAAACTGTGATTTTGGTTTATCAAGATGCTGCACTAATGACGACGATATAATAATATGGTCAATAGGGGCAGGATACCTTGGATGGCATCCCTGCACATTATCAGTGGTATTAACCCATAGGCTTTCGTTCACCGACTGAGTGAACCCTAAATCAGCACGCAAACGGTTGTTCGTGTTTGCTAGTCGGTGGTTGAAATCGCCTAGCAATACCAAATTAGGCTGGCTTTTTTGTTGCTTGCTAAGTGTATCTCTTAAAATCTTCGCCTGCTGAGCCAATATGCCACAACTTTTGCGGTCGCTGTCTAAATAGTTATCAACAAAACAGCCACTTTTTAAATGAAAATTAATTAAAGATAACGGCTGTCCTGCATGCTCGATATTAAGCTGCAGCGCATGACGTAGCCCAAACTGAGGAGCGCTAAGCGCATCAAGGTTTGTAACGGCTTTAACCGAAATGGTTTTTTTAACAGCATACGCGACTTTTTGTTGGGTTGACGATTGCTCGCTGCCTCGGCATGTATAACTCGGCGAATCCTCCCTATTAGAGATGAAGACTTGCCAGTCAGCTGAATCAAATACTCTATGTACGGCAGCCACGGAACCGACTTCTTGTAGTGCATATATATCCGCGTCGATGCGGTTTTTGTAAGCGGTGAGTGCTGCATAATCACTGTTTTCTCGGCCTTTGCAACCTTGATTATTTTGCGCTGCTAAGTGTTCAATATTCCACGTAGCCACCACTAAGTCGTTTGTTGTTTGTGTGCTGGTCGTAGTCGTAACTGTTTGGCAGCCAAGTAAAGCTGAGCTGCAAACGAGCCCTGTAATTAGGTGCTTGAATCCCGGTGTGTTCATGTGTGTTGTTCAATAATTTATGGTAAAAACATTTTGTTATACCATCACGTAAAATGCAATGGGTTGCGATAGATAGCACGAAGCGGTAACACACAGTGCGGGGAATGCGAAATGTTCCGAGTTTAAGTAAATTGGTTATTACAAGGTTTGTTGAAAGATACGCTATGACTGCCTATTACTTAGGACGATTTACAGCGTTTAATCGCCAGTGGGAATGTGATGTTCTCGCTGGCGAGAATTTATCTAGCTACCATTTAACACAAATTTTACCAAAGTGTGCACCATTGATTTGATGTTCAAAGGCTTTACCAAGTTCTGCATATTTAAACACCTTATCAACAACTGGGCGGACGTTATTGCTTTCCAATGCTCTAACATAATCTTGTTGGTCACTCCGGCTACCCACTAGCATTCCCTGTAGTCGCGCTTGTTTAAACATGAGCACACCGATTGGCAATTCACCTGCAAATCCAGTTAAAACACCAATCAATGATATTTTACCGCCAACGGCAACGGCCTCAACCGACTGCGCTAGTGTACCTGGTCCACCGACTTCAATCACATGGTCAGCCCCTTTACCATGAGTGATTGCTAACACTTCTTTAGCCCACTCAGGGTGTTCTTTATAATTAATCCCTGCAAATGCACCAAGCGCTTTGGCTTTTTCGATTTTTTCATTTGATGATGAAGTTACAATAACTTTGGCGCCAAACATTTTACCAATTTGCAATGCCGCAATTGATACGCCGCCTGTACCTAGGGTAACTATGGTATCGCCTGCTTTTAAATTGCCGTCTGTCACTAAAGCGCGCCATGCAGTCAGACCCGCCGTTGTTATGGTTGCTGACTCTTCATGGCTCCACCCTTGTGGTGCAAGCGTGAATGCCGAGGTTGAACGTGTCACATACTCTGCTGCAAGACCTTCTGCACCATCGCCTGGTGTTTGGCTAAAATTACCGACGTCGGCATTTGCCTGACCAGATTGCCATTGCGGGAAAAAAGTTGAGACCACGTTATCACCCACGCTGAACTCCGTTACCCCTTCACCAACAGCAACAACAACGCCCGCACCATCAGACAGCAATACGCGACCTTGTGCTGTTTCCATTGCACCTGAGGCAACTAAATAATCATGATAATTTAGTGAGCTGGCGTGGATTTTGACTTTAATTTCACCTTTTTCTGGGGCATTTGATTCAAGGTCATTGGCAACATAAATATGCTCTAAGCCGCCGGGGGTTTTTAGTTTTATAGATTGCATCATTAAAGTTTCCTACAAAAGTTGTATTTGATAAATACGGAAATTGTTATTGGCTAGAACCGACATCGTTCTAAACAAGATGGCACTCATTTTAGATAAATATTGATACTAGTGATATGTTGTGCATGTTGTATTATATACAAGTAAATAATTGTTTTTGTCGGATGGCGAGTAACGGGAAATTGGTACTATGTTAGAAAAGTTGGATGTAAGACAAATGCGGTTATTGCTGCTGTTACTTGATAAAAAGAGTATCAGTAGAGTTGCAGAATCACTCAATGTGAGTCAACAAGCGGTGAGTATACAGCTAAAAATATTGCGAGATATTTTCCAAGATACATTGTTCGTGCGGCATGGGCATGGTGTGGCACCTACTCCGAAAGCAATAAAACTAGGATTGATGTTGAAAGACATTGTTAAAGCACTAGAAGATAGCGTTCAACCTGAAGAATTTAACGCCAAAAATATCAATAAAACGATTGTCATTTCAGCCACAGATTATGCGCAGCAAGTGATCACCACAGCGCTATTTAGCCATATTAGGCGAGTAGCACCAGGGATAAAACTGATCATTACAGAGTTAGAAATTGAAACTTTAACACAATCATTAACAGCGGGTGATGTTGACTTAGCCATCACGATCCCTGAGTTTTTGTCTGATAATTTGCCTTGTGAGACGCTTTTTAATGAGCAATATAAACTGGTATCGAGCGCGGCTAACGCGCCAATAGCCCTCGCTCACATTACCGACTTAAATCAGTATGAACACGTCATTGTGTCGCCATCACGACCCAACTTAAGAGGCTCCTCAACTGATTGGTTTAAGCGTCATCACGTGAATAGAAACATTGTTGCTTCAATACCCTCGTTTACCATGTTGTGTGAATACGTGTACAAGTCAGATGTTATCGCGTTTATTCCCAGTAGAATGTTGCCTGATAGCCGACTTAGAGCAATTAAACTCACACAATATCCGCCAGGTTTTGATGCAGTTGTTGCTTGGCACCCTAAAGTGACACATGACCCGCTCTATAAATGGTTAATTACTCAGATAAAACAGATTGCAGAATCAAAAAGCATTTAAGAACAGGCGAAGTGACGTGTTTTATAATGGCCTTTGTAAACTTTTTATATGATGAAGATAGCACCAGTTTATTGATCAAGTAGTTAGGTATGTAATAAGCGGTTATCAGCTAGAAAAACTAACAGTAAGCAGTTAGGCGCTCGCATTCAACCCAAATTGATATACTTCTAGCTTTCGTATCAGGGAATGATAGTTTTTTACCACTTCAGAATCGCCACCAGCCTGACTGTTAACGGCGGCAAGGTTGTCTTTCATGGTGTCAATTACATTGATTTTTTCACTCTTTGCTTGTGCAAGCGTCGTTCCACCCAATTGACCACCATGCTCGATTAAACCATATTTCCCGGTCATGAAAGCATGCTCGCCCATTGAAATAACCCCTTGATCATATAGGTCTTGAGCCGCTTTAGATTGCTCTTCAAGTGTCATGTTTGTGAAGTCATGAAGTCATGTGTTCTTTCAGGGAAACTCAATGAATTAGCAGATCCAACGTGGCTATCGCTCATCTCAGATGCAGTATGCTTTTGCACATATTGACTTGATTGTGTCGCAGAGACTGACTGGTAATTTGTAATGCCGATAGGGTTAATCATTTCATATCCTTAAATTGACTTATCTCTATTTTAATAGGTAATAGCCGTTCCAGTTGTACACGTTTTGTTGTTTAAACGTAAAATTACGTGTGCCCCTTTAAATTGTAGTCGCAGAAAAAACTCACTATCTGATTTAATTAAATATGATAACAGCGCGTAGAAAGTGGTTTACTTGGATGATTTTATGGTTGGCAATAAAGGAGAGGGGGCTTTTGCCAACAGCTTGCCCGTAGTTGAAATTTTCGGCGGTTTATTGCCGCACGCCTCCTCTTTTAGCTTTATGTTTCAATGCATTCAAAATTGACTTTGAGAGATACCTAAATTGCTGAACTCGATTATGTGTATCACCCTAACTTTAGAGGGGAAGTGTGCGTTGATTAAACTTAGCATATTGTGATTTGTAATAGAAATAGCAGACACAAAAAAGCCTGTTAAAGATTTCTCTCTAACAGGCTGTTTTATAACACTTTAAAGTGGTGGAGCAGGGGGGATTTGAAAGCCAGTTGGATTAGTATTTAACTATATGAATTTAATGAGATTAATATTGGTATTTTTATTTTCGGGGCAAATAGTTGGGTAAAAGAACCAGCATTTGGTTGAAAGTAAATTAGGCGCAATATAGAGTACATTAACTTTTTGTTTACGCAAGGATGTAGATTATATGCTCAAGA
Source organism: Pseudoalteromonas sp. MMG005 (assembly GCF_018101015.1). Lineage (NCBI taxonomy): Bacteria > Pseudomonadati > Pseudomonadota > Gammaproteobacteria > Alteromonadales > Pseudoalteromonadaceae > Pseudoalteromonas > Pseudoalteromonas sp. MMG005. Next base: position 119,447 of record NZ_JAGJEK010000013.1, read on the forward strand.
GCATAAAGTTAATGAATGAATTACCAAAAGAGCTTAGCTATTCAGCAATACTCATTTTTATAATTATGTTTTCAAAGCTGATTTTGAACTTTCTCAATAAAAGTTATGAACTTAAAATTAAAGAAAGAAATCATATAATGAATCATCAATATAGAATGAGGCGCTTATTGAAAAGGGCTGAAATGGCTTCACAAAGTAAGGAAACAAGAAATGAAACTTGATTTAGAAAGCATCACAATATTCATCGCAATTTGTTCACTTTACCATTTGGCTGTCACTTGGTTTGCGCTTTATCAACGAGAGAAGCTAGCATCTAAAGTAGACGATTATTTAGGCTCGAGTGATGTGCCAAAGAAGATTAAGCAGCAGGTCTTTGTTATGTTTGATTTAGCAATGGTACCTTTTGTATTCACTCGGATTTTTATAAAAGCCCTTAAAGGTCTGTTCGCTCCTAGCTACCTAGATGAATTTGAAACGGTTGCAGCAAATCGAGTCAATGTTAGCATCGATAAAATGTCAGAGGGCCAAAAAGAACGGTTTTTTAAAATAATATTGTCGTGCATATCTCTTTATTTTAAACGTTCACCGATATCATCCTTTCTAGTAGGCTTCATTATTTTCATAGTGGTAACGATTGCACTTACCTGTGATAAATTGGCAAGTACCAATTATCTACAAATATTGTTTATAAAATCTAGCCAAGGGATCTTCGCTAGTAAACACACATTGGCTTATACGTAATAACAAAAAAGCCGCTTAGTGCGGCTTTACTGTTGGGAAGTTCTCAGGTAGTAACAGTTTGAAAAAATGGGTATATCATTCCCATTTGCTGCAGACGGTTCTATAAGCTGAATCATAAGTGTGTAATTTTCAACCTCTACTGGTAATTGAAACTTCAATTGATCATCATTAATTATATCTGTACTTCCGTAAAGCTTTTCTATAAAAGCAGGCTCATCTTCATCCAATGAATGATCGAACAGTGCAACAAGAATCCGTTGGTTGTCATGAAGGAATTGATTATGTAAGTAAAAGTTATGAATCCTGTTTCTATAAACATTTATTGTGTCTTCTGGCTCGTAACCTATGCTGTCGAAGAATAATTTGCCAAGAGTATCATTAACATTCGACTGATTTGTTTCTTCTTGAGTTTTCGTTGGGTTGGTGGGAACTTCAGAATTTTCATATTTTTCTAACTGTGTAGTTAATTTTGCTATTTGGTTCTCCGATATCGTTAGTTTAGTTTGATTTGCCTCGATTAGTTCTTGGTACTTTCCAACTTGTATATTTAGTTCTGATACTTTATTTAGGTAGGTTTTTTCTGAGTCTTCTGCGCGTCTAACCTCAAGAGCTAATTGCCTAATCTCACCTTCAATCTTCAGTTTTTCGTCAAGCAATTTGTTATGAGTTTCTTTGTCCACAAACTCTTTCCAACCTAAATACATGAGAACTTTGGCATATAAATAGTCCCAAAAGTGTTTACATATTTCTGCGAAGTTATTTAAAGCATGGGCTATAACCAAGAACAAAAAGGTAAACATCAGAGGCTTTAAAAGGTAGACCTCCAAACTTGTATACTCGAAACGTTGCAACTTTAAACTAAAAGTTAACGGCTCAAATAGAAACCATCCGACAGCTTTCCAATTGCAGACAATAAAAAGCCAAGAGTATGTAAACATAAAAGGGTTTGATATACGCTCTTTTAGTGAGTTGATAATCCCTTGAGCATCTTGAAACGACATTTGATTCCTTTGTAAATGTAAATTTCTGTTAATTTAACCTATTAGGTTACCCCCCTCAAATTTAATTGACGCTAACCGAACGCCACCTCTACGTTAAATAGCAACAAAGCAACGTAACGAGAGAACGCCAGAACAATGAATCAAATATATCTAGTAACTGCTGCAAGCTCTGCCGCCGTTGTGTTTGTTATATGCAAACTAGCAAAAGGACGAGCACATGTTCGGAAGAGCAAGAATATTAACGCCACGGCTGCAAGCCAAAAAACAGCGCAAAGCCCAGCGGCGTAAGCGTAACCGTACCCCGCGTATTTGGGGCAATGTTTCACGAAGCAAGTACTAAACAAGGAAGTTAAAACGGATGAGTAAATCAATGAAAACACATTTAATTACAGCAGGTATCGCAACGGTTATTGCTGCGGTAGTAGTTTATGCATCAAACAATATTGACGCAGTTGAAGACGTGATCGGGTAATCGACTATGAATATATCAAGACCTTCAAGAACACAGTTACCGTCTCCGACAGGAACGGATTATAACGAAGAATGGAATATTAAGCTTCAGGCGGGTGTGACATATCACAGTATTGAACTTGAAACGAACCTGAAAAACGTAAAAACAATTAAAAAAATCACCATAGATATTGGTGGTGTGCCTGTAGTAACTCGTACTAACGAGATTTTAGACTTAATGGACTCGTTCTATAAGCGCTATAAGCAAACAGGCCGCTTTGTTGTTGACCTTTCTAAATTTGATTACCGCACACCTGCGGGTATTTATCAGACTCAGTTAGTTACAGTACTGAATGACGATGTAACGCTAAAAATTGAGTTTGGTTCACGGGGTACTAACGACCCTGAGCGCCCAACCTTAAAAGCCAAAGCATATGTCACTGATACAGATAACTATGGCCGTATTTTTAAACCGACTATGTACGATTTAACTCAAATTTCGGGTGCGGCAGGTGATCATACTTGGCAAATGCCAAACACAGGTGCAAACCGTTTTGTGCAACGTATTTTGTTTGATGAATCAGAAGTGAAAATTGCGCAAATTAAAGTTAAACGTGGTTCGCAAACAATCGAAACCATTACACGTGCTGATTTAGATTACGCATTACAGCGTGTAGCCAATGTTGAACTGCAAGAAGGCTATTGTTTGTTAGATTTTACGTTATTTGGCTTTGGAAGCGATGGCGCAGTACCAACATTGGCACACAATTTTAAGTGACACCCATGCAAAGTTGACTATTTTTCATTCATCACCTACCTTTAAATTCAGCTTGAAAAGTAGGCAATTCTCTCATGGCTACAGCACGAAAAAGACAAGTGAGTTTAACTGATACCAAATACTACCATTGTATTTCACGGTGTGTTCGCCGTGCTTATTTGTGTGGTGAAGATAAGGTAACAGGGCAATCGTATGAGCACAGAAAAGGGTGGATAGAAGACAAACTGCTGGAACTTGCTAAAGTATTTTGTATTGATGTGTGTGCATATGCGGTGATGAGTAACCATACTCACATTGTACTTTATGTAGATGATATAAAAGCTAAAAGACTGAGTAATAAAGCGGTTATCATCAGATGGCATAAGCTGTTTAAAGGCACCATACTGTCTCATAAGTTCCTTCAAGGTGAGCGGCTAGACTCAGCGCAGCAATACTTTTTAAATAAAGACATTGAACATTTTAGAGAACGTTTAGCGAGTATCAGTTGGTTTATGCGGGTACTGAATGAAAGCATTGCTCGAAAAGCGAATAAAGAAGATAACTGTACGGGTCGATTTTGGGAAGGGCGCTTTAAATCACAAGCCTTACTTGATGAAGCGGCACTGGCTGCCTGTATGGCGTATGTTGATTTAAACCCAGTTAGAGCCAAAATGGCTGATACACCCGAAACCTCAGACTACACCAGTGTAAAAACCCGCTGTGAACATGCCAAAGAGGGCAAGCAGCCTAAACAATTGGCACGTTTTGTAGGTAGCCCCCGAAAGCACATGCCCAAAGGTATACCGTTTGAATTAAAGTCGTATTTAGAACTTGTCGAGCTAACAGGCAGATGTATGCGAACAGACAAACGTGGCGCTATCAACCCAATCAACTCCCCAATTTTAGACAGGCTCAACATAGCCCCAGAAAACTGGCAAAAACTCACCACACAATTTACCAAAGTATTTCATGGCGCAGTAGGGCGACCTCAAAAGCTAGATAATTATTGTGCGAGCCTAGAAATAAAACGGCGCGCTAATTACAAGCAATGTGAAAAATTACTGGCTTAATTTTTTAGGTTACTTGATGTCGACCGCCTTGGATTTAATAGAGGAGAGCGGAATGCTAGAGTCTAATTTGAAAACTCGTATTTTCTGTTGGTTTTATGTCTGTAAAAAGTAATGTGGTCAAGATGTGGACACTGCGTAGCAGACACAAAAAAGCCTGTTAAAGATTTCTCTCTAACAGGCTGTTTTATAACACTTTAAAGTGGTGGAGCTGGGGGGATTTGAACCCCCGTCCGGAAAGCGTCGACCTTCGGTCCTACATGTTTAGTATCGTCTTTTGGTTAACCTTTAAATCTCGGACGTACACGATAAGTAAAGGCGAGGCCGCTTGGTTTTAGCCCTTCAACCCCGGCCAGGGTTTCCGTAGCGATCTTGTGTTGGGTGACACTCCAGAACCAGAACCACAAGAATTTCATGGAGGAGTGCTAGCGGGCTATTAAGCCGCTAGAGAGTAGTTATCGTCGTTTGCGATTACATTAATTGCGGCTTTTTTACGAGGCCAGCCGCACCTCGACATGCACCTTAGGCTTCTGGAATCCCGTCGAATCCTAATCAGCCCCTGAATATGTTCATTCAGTGAAGAACGCCAGTATAGCGGAAAGTAATGCTCAAGCTCAAGCTACTTTTGCCGATAACTTATTTAATATGAACTGGTTGGCGAATTTATGTGCAAGTTATCCGTAAGTCGCATTTACAATCATTCATAATTTGTAGCAATTCGTAACAGTTACTGCTTAACATTATGGGTCCATTGTGCTCAAATGGAGCTGTTGCTTTGCATGATAAGAATAAGAATTCTATGCACATACTTTGGGAAAAAGTTCATGTCGTTGTTTCGTTTTGATGAAGACTTAGGCTATGTCTATTTGTTGTCTCATCCTGTTGAGTCGGGTTTTCCGGCGAGTGCCTCTCAATTAGTTGAGTTATTGGAGCAATCTGAACATGCAGATTGTGAAATAATTCATGCTAATATAGGTAAGCTGTTTTCTGCTACAGAAATAGGCGATCAAGATTCATTAGCTGTTGCTAAAGCGATTGATGCGTCAATCGCAATTCGTGTTGACGATGCCAATATGGTGGCGGAAGCTCGGATCACGGTTGCTTGTGGTGGTAAAATGGTCTCGGTTGATAAGGCTGCGAAAGCGTTGGCAGATGCTGGTGTTAAGCGGGGTATTAATCAAGATGTGTTGGAGCAATTCTTAGGGCAACAGTTTGAACAGCCAGCAGGTATGGTGTACGAAGAAATAGTTGCCCATGGTGTGCGTGCAAAAGATGGTACCGATGCGCGTTTTGTACGTTTGTGTATGACAGCGCAAGACAGAGTGTTGAGCCCGCAAACAAAAGACGGCGGCAAAGTAGACATGCGGGACTTAGGGGCCATTATTACAGTTAGCCCTGGCAGCCCCTTGATGAAACGCGTTCCGGCAACCCCAGGTGAAAAAGGATATACGGTATTTGGGGACGATTTGGATCCTAAGCCAGGCCGCGATTTTGAATTACAAGTTATGGAAGGCACCAAACTTCACCCTAAAGATCCCAACGTATTGATTGCTGATGCTAAAGGTGTGCCTGTTGCTGTGCCAAGAGGTATGCGTGTAGATGATGTATTGTGTTACGACTGTGTTGATGTGACCACCGGCCACGTTGAATTTGATGGCAGTGTTATTGTCAGCGGTGATGTAAAAGATGGTATGCGTGTAAAAGCGACCGGCGACATCACGGTTATCGGGTTCGTTGAGTCATCAATACTTGAAAGTGCGAGTGCCATTACCATTATGCAAGGTGCAATTGGCAGAAAGCGCAGTGAAGGGGAAGATTTCTCTTGTCATATTAAGGCTTCACGTACAGTGTCAGTTGGTTATGCTCAGTATTGCCATATCGAAACAAGTCAGGATTTATTGGTTGATCGCCAAGTATTGCACTGTGATTTAATGTCTCGGCGTTTAATACGCATTGGTAAAGGTGAAAAACCACGCGGTAAGCTCATCGGCGGCAACGTTTTAAATGCACTTAGAATTGAAACAGGTGAATTAGGTGCGCCTTCAGGGACCCGAACACGTATTTCAATTGCCCAAAACTGGCATGAATTAAAAGAAAAACAAGAAGAGTTTAAGACGTTTGAAAAACGTTTATCAGATAAGGTTGTGGAAATAACCCGGGCTAAAATAAAGGCCAATAAATCGCCGAAAACAGCTAAAAGAGATGCATTTCTGAAAAAGTTAGAAATGAGCGAACAGCAATTGAATCAGCATTACAAGCGCAATCAGCGAAATATGCGACTAGTGCAGCAAAAATTGGCACGTCTTGTTAAAACGAGCCGGATAAAGGTCAATGAGTTGATGCATCCAGGTATTGAGCTAACTATTGCTGTTGATAGTAAGCAATTTACGCGTATTTACCCACCCAACATGGTCAAGCTCGACGAAGGGAAAATCACGCAGCACTTTAGTACTTAAAGGGTACTTAAATGTAAATTGAGTTTAAAGTCTGTTTGAAAGAAAGCGCCGATAAGGCGCTTTTTTGTTGTTGGCGCTTATAAGCGCAAAGTGATGTGGGGTTTAGATCTGTTTCTGTCAGGATAAGGAAGTGCGGGGCCTGCCTAATTGATCCACTTCGACAAGGCGATTCGTGTGATAAGGTATGTGTTTATTGGAATAATTCGCTGTTGGGTGTGAAATGGACTCTGACCTGCGTCAGCGCGACGAAAGGTGAGGTTTGATGTAAAGCTAGAGTTTTGGTTTATATTTATAAACGAGTGTGTAGTGGTTTTGGCATAGACTCAGACCTGCGTTAGAGCAATATAAGGAAAGGGGCTAGCTTAAAAGTTGAGTTTTAGCTGACTATTGGTTTTTTTGTTTATATAAGAGTTTTTGTGCTGGTTTTGGCATACGTCAGAGCGATTAAAGAGAGTGATGAGTATATTGAAGTTTTTGCTGCCGAGTTTAGTATAAACACTGACCTACATCACAAAGATGAACATCGGGGGTTAGTTTGGAACGGGCCTGAGCTAGTACACGTACAGGTTAATGTATGATACCGCACTTCACTGTACTGCATTCAACGTGACGTGAATATACCTGCTTGTTTATAGTCTTGATCCCTAGTGAGCGAGTGCTTATGATAGGTATATTGCTCCTTCTTTAAGTACTCAGCAACTCACACATTGTAAAATAGGCGCGTTAGTAAATCTTCGTTTACGAGTGAGTTTTTTAAGTTACTCATTGCTAATTAGTTTATTTTTTACTTCTCCATTTCTTATTCATATTGGCCAATAATTTATTAGCGGTCATTATTTGGTCATTTTAATTTTTTAATCTAAATTTAAGGTTAAAGGTTGACACCGGTGTCATAAGCGTGGCTTAATACAGTGACACCGGTGTCAGGTTGAGGTGAGAGACAACCTGGTAGCGTACCTTTGAACGGGTAAATCAAAAGAAGCTCAGTACGGTATTAAAGTGGAGTCTTTAAATCTGCTGAGCCTTTTTCCTCTAACGATAGAGACGAGTCGAATTTTATGATGTTGCATCCTCGAATTAAAGAAGTCACAGAACGTGTTATCGAACGCAGTAAAACAACGCGTCAAGCCTACCTAGCTCGCATACAACAAGCAAAAAAACAAACACGCGTACGCTCAGGCCTAGGATGTGGCAACATTGCTCATGTTATGGCTGCATGTTCTAGTTCAGATAAAGATCGTCTAAAAGTAGACGAGCAACCGAACTTAGGCATAATCAATTCATATAACGATATGTTGTCTGCCCATGTACCTTACAAAGACTACCCTGACATTATCAAAGACATAGCCCAAAAGTATGATTCTACAGCGCAAGTTGCAGGGTGTGTTCCGGCGATGTGTGATGGGGTTACCCAAGGCCGTGATGGCATGGAATTGTCATTGTTTTCTCGAGATGTGATTGCCATGTCAACCGCAGTTGCATTATCACATGACGTATTTGACGGGGTATTTTGCCTTGGCGTGTGTGACAAAATTGTCCCAGGGCTTTTAATTGGAGCATTGTCATTTGGCCACTTGCCAGTTTACTTCTTACCAGCTGGCCCAATGCAGTCGGGTATCCCAAATAAAGAAAAAGCACGCGTTCGCCAAAAGTTTGCACAAGGCTTAGTCAGCAGAGAAGAATTACTCGAAGCGGAAAGCGCCTCTTATCATAGTGCAGGTACTTGTACTTTCTACGGCACTGCAAACTCCAACCAAATGTTAATGGAAATAATGGGCCTACATTTACCGGGTAGCTCATTTATTAATCCTTACACAGAGCTTAGAGATGGCTTAACTGGTAATGCAGTTGAGCAGATGTTGGAACAGCTTATTGATGGCAAAAATGCCAATTGCTTAGCTGATGTAGTGAGTGAGAAAACCGTTATTAATGGCCTTATTGGTTTACTAGCAACTGGTGGGTCTACCAACCACGCTATTCACTTGGTTGCGATGGCTGGTGCAGCCGGTGTGCAAATTACTTGGAAAGACATGGCCGACTTATCTGAAGTTGTGCCTCTTCTTACTCGTATATACCCGAATGGATCGGCAGACGTAAATCACTTTCAAGCAGCCGGCGGTATGGGCTTTTTAATGCGTGAACTACGTGATGGTGGCTTCTTACATAACGATGTGAAAACCATTGTTGGTGAAGGGCTTGATGCTTATACGCAAGAGCCAATGCTTGCCGCAGATCCGAGTTTAATTATGACAAACAGTACAGGCCCTAGCAAAGTTAAGTGGGTGCCATGTCCTGAGAATTCACTCGACGAAGATGTACTGCGCCCTGTAAGCAATCCATTCAGTCCACAAGGTGGTTTACAACTACTGACAGGTAATATTGGTAAAGCGGTAATTAAAGTATCAGCAGTAGATGAAAAGCATCAAACAGTGACTGCGCCAGCGAAGGTGTTCAGTTCACAAGCTGCATTACAACAAGCATATGCAGATGGCGAGTTAAACCAAGATTTTATCGCCGTGATAAAAGAGCAAGGTCCAAAAGCAAAGGGCATGCCTGAACTTCATAAATTAACGCCGGTGATGGCAACATTGCAAGATCAAGGCTACAAGGTTGCGATAGTGACTGATGGTCGAATGTCTGGTGCATCAGGTAAAGTGCCTGCAGCCATTCACTTAGCACCTGAAGCGGTTGAAGGCGGTATTATTGCTAAAATTCATGAGGGTGATTTGGTGACGTTAAATGCCCCTGAAGGCGAGCTATTTATACATGTGTCAGACGAAGAGCTCTCAGCACGAGAGTTGCAATTGAGTGAACCAGAAGCAACATTTGGTACTGGTAGAGAGTTATTCACTGGCTTTAGAAACATTGTTAGCAGTGCAGACCTAGGCGCAAGTGCCTTTGGTCTAGATCAATAATAAACGCATTGGGTATGAGGACTAACATGAGTATTGAACAGATTTTATCATCGGCACCAGTCGTGCCTGTAGTGGTTATTGACAATTTAGAAGATGCCGCGCCACTTGCACAAGCTTTGTATAACGGTGGCTTAAAAGCACTCGAAGTAACATTGCGCACACCAGTTGCAGCGCAAGCAGTAAAAATTATGAAAGAGACGGTCCCAGAAGCCTACGTTGGCACTGGTACAGTGGTAGATAAAGCATCATTTGAAGCATCAGTGGCAGCGGGTGCAGACTTTATGGTGAGCCCAGGCGTAAATGATGAGCTACTCGCATTAGCCAAAGCCAGTGATATTCCTTTTTTACCAGGAGCCGCGACACCAAGTGAAGTCATGCAATTAGCTTCTCACGGATTTAAATTTTTGAAATTCTTCCCAGCAGAAGCAGCTGGCGGTGTGCCAATGCTTAAATCAATAGGTGGCCCGCTACCTCAGGTCACTTTTTGCCCAACAGGTGGGATTTCATTAGACAGTGCGCCGAAGTACTTGGCGTTGAAGAACGTAATTTGTGTTGGTGGTACATGGATGCTTGATAAGCAGCTTATCGCTAACAAAGACTGGCAAGCCATTGAAGCGCTTGCAAAACAAGCAAGTGAAGTTAAATAATCAAGGGGAATCTCAGTTATGATCAACATCGCAATTAATGGCTATGGCCGTATCGGTCGCAATGTTTTACGAGCGCTTTATGAGTCTGGCCAGAACGAACAAATAAAAATTGTTGCTATTAATGACTTAGCACCAGCGAATGTGAATGCGCATCTGACGCAATTTGACTCTGTACATGGGCGCTTTAATCAGCAAGTGACGCTTGCAGATAACACGCTCATTATTGGTAATGATGAAATAGCCCTAACGCAAGAGCGAGATCCAGAAAACTTGCCTTGGAAATCGCTAAATGTCGATATTGTATTAGAGTGCACGGGTATTTTCACTTCACGCGAGACTGCATCAAAGCACATTGAAGCAGGTGCTAAAAAAGTGATCGTATCAGCACCTGGTACTGACCTAGATGCAACCGTTGTTCACGGTGTAAACAGTGACGTATTATCAGCTTCAAGCACCATTATTTCAAATGCTTCATGTACGACTAACTGTTTAGCTCCTGTTGCAAAAGCATTGAATGATGCTATTGGTATTGAACAAGGTAGTATGACGACTATTCATGCATTTACGAATGACCAAAACTTATGTGATGTATATCACAAAGATTTGTACCGAGCGCGCAGTGCGACTCAGTCAATGATCCCTACTAAAACAGGGGCAGCTAAGGCCGTAGGTTTAGTATTGCCAGAGCTTGCAGGTAAACTTGATGGCATGGCGGTTCGAGTACCGACAGTGAATGTATCCTTGGTCGATTTGACGTTTATTGCTAAGCGTGATACCACTACAGAAGAAGTGAATCAAGTTGTGAAAGCTGCAGCTGAGGGCGCGATGGCTGGAATTCTCGAATATAACGAATTACCACTTGTATCAATTGATTTTAACCATAACCCTGCGTCATCAGTATTTGATGCGTCACAAACTAAAGCCGATGGTAAATTGGTTAAAGTGATGGCTTGGTATGATAACGAATGGGGTTTTTCAAACCGCATGATTGATCAAGTTAAAGCATTAGGTCAGTTCCTATAACGCATTATAACTAAAGTTACTTGTCAAAAGGCCGCTATTCAGCGGCCTTTTTATTTTTCTACACAGATTACTTGTTAGTCATTAAATTATTGTCATGATTAATGATATTATTGAAACTTTTCAATAATACGTGTGGCGTATGTTGCTACTTTTGGTCACTAATTTTAAAGAGAACGAATATGTCGGTGTTGAGGTTATGGCTGTTGTTAATATGTGCTGTGTTGGCCGGGTGTAAAAGCACAGGAGAACAAAGCATAAGCGCGGCGCAAAAAAACCAGAGGTATATGAGTGTTATCGATACCTTTCGAAACAACCCGGAGCGAGTGAGTTACAACGCTATTTGGCGAGCTTATTTAGCGTCATCTTTCGTGCGCGATGTGGTCCAAAAAGATGAAGAATATAAGCAGATTTTAATTGATATTGCGCAACATAATGTGCTTTGTACAGATATAAATTGGTTTGAATTGACACGAGCGAACTTCTGGTCTGTGAAACCACATTTATCTGCTCAATCGTGCTTTGAATCGTATGGTGATCTAGCACAGGCTCGGTATCATGCATCGGCTGTGGCTCTGATTGAGTCAGGAATACAGGCTAGCGGCAATGGCAATGAATACTATTCGGCATATGAAGTGATGACTTGGGCTGATGCTTTTGACATGATGGAACGGTCTGATCATGAAATCATTGATATCTACCTGCAACTGGCGCATGCAAAACAGGCTATTTACTTAATATATGTGGTAAATGATCCGGTTACGGGGCTACAAAAAGAAATTTACTTTGAAAACAATCAGTTTATTCACAGTGTACTGGGTGTGCAGTACCCATTTGGTGTTATTTCAAATTTACTTGAAACACAAGTTATAGACCCTTTAGTAATCAAAGATACTGGTGCGCGGCTGGCTAAGGCACAATTGTTAACGCATCGACAAGAGTGGGAAGCCGCTGTTGCTTTGTATAACCGCGCTACGCAAGATAATAGTCCTATTGCCTATTATAAACTCGGCGTGTTGTGTTTAAATAAGGTACCAGTCAATGATTTAAATACGCAGTGTGAATCATACTTCACCCACAGCGCAGACATGGGGTATTTGGACGCCAATATCGCTTTGGCATTAATGTACGAACAAGGGATTGGGGTAGAGCCGAATATAACTCGGGCGAATGAGTATATGACGGATGCTGAGCAGGGGTTATCTCCTGGGGATGGACGGTTAAAATATGCTTGGTTATACAAAAAAGTGGCGGATGCCAATGCGTTAGAAGAGCAGACTAAATATATAGAAATGGCTGCGAGTGAAGGCTCATTAAAAGCTAAGTACTATATTCAGTTACATGCCTTACAGGAAGTTAAAGAGGATGAACTTGTTAATACATTATCTGGTTTTTCACTCTTAGCTGAGCAAGGCTTAACAGGAGCTCAGTCAACCTATGCGGAGCTATTGCTAAGAGCGAATAAAAAGGGAAGTGATGGCTGGCTAAAGGCAAAAAAATGGATTGATGAGGCCGCACAAAAACGCCACCCACATGGAGATTATCTGAAAGGGCTAGCGCTAAAATTTGGCTATTTTGACACACCAGATAAAATGGCAGCGTATTTAGCTTTTCGACGTTCGGCATTAAATTATTCAGCTCGGGCTCAATTGGAACTTGGACGCAGTTATCAGTTTGGCGAAGTGGTGAGTGCAGACCAAGACCTTGCTATTTCATGGTATTTATTGTGTGCAAATAAAGGTAATAAACAATGTTTAAATAAAGCAGGCCAGTACTTTAGACGCGGGCTTGCTGTTGAGCAAAGCGATGTAATCGCACGATCTTACTTTGAGTTGGCAGCAGAACTAGGATACACACCCAGCATGACACATTTAGCGCAAATGTATATTTTTGGTGATGGGGGTGAGCAAAACCTTGAACAAGCGAGGGTGTTATATAATAAAGCGTGCGATAAAGGCTATAGCAAGGCGTGTGTTGAGTTGGGGTTACTTCATCGTGATGGCGATAACTTGAAAAGAGACAGTGCTTTAGCAAGTAAACTATTTAATATTGCTTGTGATAACAATTATATGACCGGCTGTCATTTTTTAGCTGAAGCTTATCGCGATGGTCATGGTGTTAGTCAAGATTTGAAACGTGCCGTGGCGATGTTTGTGAAAGTATGCAAATCAAATAAAGAGAGCCGCTCATGTCGCAATTTGGCTGAGATGTACGAGTTAGGTCATGGGGTTGAAAAAAGCGAAGCATTTTCTCAGTATTACCGTAAAGCAGCATGCCAACATAGCACTGTTGGTTCATGTACGCTTGAGTATAATACGCACTAGCCATAGTGATAATATGAGTAAAAAAGCCACTTAATTTAGTGGCTTTTTTATTTTATGATGCGTCAGGCTCAGTTGGGGTATCTGACTCTTCTTCAGGAGGAAGAGGCCAGCCGCCTAATGCTTTCCACTTATTCACGATATGACAGAACAGTTCAGCTGTACGCTCTGTATCATATAATGCGGAATGTGCTTGATTATTATCAAACTCGATCCCCGCAGTGCGACAAGCTTTGGCTAAGACTGTTTGACCGAGCGCAAGTCCGGCAAGTGATGTGGTATCAAAGCTAACAAAGGGATGAAATGGGGTACGTTTGATGTTATTGCGCTCGATGGCCGAGTTTAAAAAGCCATGATCAAATGCCGCATTGTGGGCCACAATAACAGAGCGAGAGCAGCCAGCTGCTTTTTGTGCTTTACGCACCATTTTACAAATTTCTTTAATCGCATCAGCTTCGGCAACAGCCCCGCGTAGCGGTGAGAAAGGGTCTATACCATTAAACTCAATGGCGGACTGCTCAATGTTTGCGCCTTCAAACGGTTCAACGTGGAAGTGCAAAGTATGATCTAAGCTTAGTTCACCTTGTTCATCCATTTTGAGTACTGAAGCTGCAATTTCTAGCAAGGCATCGGTATCTTTATTAAAGCCTGCTGTTTCTACGTCGATAACAACAGGGAAGAAGCCACGGAAGCGCTGTGAAAATAAGGTTTGCTCTGTTTCTGCCATAATACTTTTGATTGCTGAATGTGAATCAGCCATTATACAAGTTACTCAAGAGGATGTTAACTGCGTAGGATGAATGTCGTTATTTTTTTAGGCATAATAATTGCATTATACTGTTGAGTCGAATTACATTTTTTAGTTTGTAATAGTAAATAGCGACTTAAGTTGGCAGTTTTTTGACAAAGTTGGAGTCAGGTTGTGAAATTACATGTATTAATACTCAGTTTTGGCTGCTTATTGAGCGTAGTAAGTGAAGTGAATGCAGCGATGCGGCAATATAGTGCCAACGCGGATACGTCTCATTGGACGCTTGATAAAACGACTCGTCTTTCTTGTGAACTTAACCATGAAGTGCCTTACTATGGAGATGCAATCTTTACGTCAACAGCCAGTAAAAATAAAGACCTGACATTTAATTTAGATATGGTTGTGCGTCCTGAAAGTTACGACTTTGCAGGTTTACAATCAGTGCCTCCGGCATGGCGTGCGGGTAATCCAGTCCGTGATATTAGTAAAATGCAATTACTGAAAAAGTTCGATGGTGAACTTGATAATAGTATCGCATGGGAAATGCTGACAGAGCTTGAAAAAGGCAACTATCCCACATTTTATTATAAAGATTGGCAAAATAGCAGTGATCAAATTTCAGTGGCGTTATCGTCTGTTAATTTTCGTGAGATGTATTGGGCATTTCTACAATGTAGAGATAACTTGCTTCCATACAGCTTTGAAGACATAGCCTTTACAGTAATGAACTATAAAAAGAATTCTAGTATGCTGACTAAGTCTTCAAGAAAGCGTTTAGAGATGATTGGAGAGTATTTAAAGAATGACGAAAATATAGAGTCTATCTATATTTCGGCGTATTCAGACAGTTATGGCGGGAGAAATACCAATATGGTGTTGTCACGCAAGCGTGCAGAAACCATCAAGCGGTATATGTCAGATATGGGCGTACCAAGCGAGAAAGTTCGCACCGACGGCTTTGGTGAAAAACGGCATGTTGAACCAAATGATAATGCGCTAGGACGCCGTAAGAACCGTCGTGTGATCATTCAAATTGCAAAATCTTAAATTCGAGCAATAGAGTAAAAGCCACCTATTGTAGGCGGCTTTTTGAAATGATAGCGTTAAACACCAATTTTATTACGAATTAAATCTCTAACAATAAATCGATTTGGGTGTATTACATGATGTACACGTTCGCTGAGTGGTCTGGGCTCATTACATAAGCTGGCGACTAAGTGCTCTGTTGTGAGGGGCGCAGTACATAACCCTCTAGCACCAAATCCCGTAAGAACGTGCAGCCCTTGATGAGGCGTTACCGGAGTGCCAAACCCATAATGTTTACCTTTGGTTAAATTATGGAAGCTATCGATTAAATCTTGTTGCTCTGGTATTTGGCCAAGCATTGGTACGTGGTCGCTAAAACAACAACGCACGGCGGCTTTCTCGCTGTTAATTTCCCCCAAACCTTGGGCAAATTCAGTTTGACTGTAAAATTTCATAAGCTGTGCATGGTTGGTTTCATTGTCATCCGCTCTGACTTCTCGGCTTTTGGTATTTTTATCGAATGTGGCTCCCATACAATGCTCACCATTGTGGCTAGGTGTAAAATATCCTTTGTGGCACAATACTGTGCTTAATTTACTTGATTCAGAGCCTTGAGCAATATGTGACACTTGCCCCCTCACGCCATGAATATTTATGTCAGCGGTTTGGCTAAAGCGATCGCTGTGTTCACCTGCACAAATAAAAACATCAGAAAAAGGCCCGAACTTTTTATCCTCTGTCTGTAAATACCAGCCGCTTTCAGTATGTTCTAATCGTTCAATATCCGTATTAAAATAGCTGTCGGACTTTACCTGTTGTTGCGCAGCATTAAATATGGCATGTGTCAGTTGCGCTGGGTCCACCCAACCGGCCTGTTCGATGAATAACCCCGCATATGGCAAGGTTACACTCGCGATATCAGAGGCTTCAGACTGGGTTACAGGCCTAATCAAAGGGGTTGGCCATTGAGCTTTGTTGACTAAGTTACTCTGTTGCTGTGTTTTACTGTCATTAAAAGCTTGTAATAGTACGCCACACCAATTGTGATCAAAGTGATACCCTTGTTTATGTATATCATCGTAAAATCGTCTAGCGTATAAAAATGTGTGGGCGTATAGTTCACTGGGGGGAGAATTATCCGCTTGTAAATTCGGATAAACAGCACCTTGGCGATTATGGGAAGCGCCTTGTGCGAGTTTACTATCTTGACAAAAAAAAGTGCTTTTTTTCCCTCGTTTGGCTAATTGATATAGCAAGCAACTGCTTGCTATACCCCCTCCAATAATTGCGACGTTGTTTAACGCACGCGTATCATGGTAATAATATGCTGGGGTGGTTTCCTGCTTTGTTGCTTTTTCTAGTGTGCCTACCACCATTTCGCGTTTACGGCCAAAACCTTTGACTTTCTTGCAGATGAAACCTGCATCTTGTAAACCGCGACGGACGAACCCTGCGGCCGTGAATGTCGCAAACGTTGCGTTACACCGAGATAAATCGGCCATTGCGTTGAATAAACTCTGTTGCCACATATCTGGGTTTTTACTCGGCGCGAAACCATCTAAAAACCATGCGTCAACAATCCCTTGTGACTGGTAGCTTAATTGGGGTAATGAGTCATGAACATCACCAAACCATAAATCTAATACGACTGTGCCTTGCTCAAATTCAAGACGATGGCACCCAGCAAGTGCAATGGGGTAGTGGTTACATAGCGCATTAGCTTGTTGTTGCAGTGATGGCCATGCAGCAAGTGCTTTCACGAGTTCTTGGTGTTTAATTGGAAATTTTTCAAATGAAACAAAATGGAGTTTATTCACAGCGCTGTTTTTTGGTCGATTATTAAATTGTAGCCAAGCATTGAGAAAGTTTAACCCAGTGCCAAATCCTGTTTCAGCGATGGTAAAATGAGATTGGTCATGATTTTGTAATCGCTCGGCTATATTATTCTGAGTAAAAAAGACATAATGAGACTCAGCGAGTCCGTCATCATTTGAGAAATATACGTCATCGAACCTATCGGCGACTGGCGTGCCCATCTCATTGAAATGGATTTGTGCATTTTTTATCATAGTAATATGTAGTAACAGCAAAAATATTAATGTCATTTTACGCGTTTTATATGTAATAGTCCGTTGTAATTTGAGTAAAAAGAATTCAGAGTACGTGTGTAAGCTGGAAAGCTGACCACTTAGGTGGGCATTTCAGCGTAGAATAGCCACAATTTAGTAAATGACTAAGGGAATTTACCCATGAGAAGAGCCGTAATTACGGGGATCGGTGTAGTTTCAAGCATCGGCAATAACAAGCAAGAAGTATTAGAATCTCTACAAGCAGGAAAAAGCGGTATCGTTTTTAACCCTGAATTTGCCGAGTATAAATTACGTAGTAATGTCTCAGGTAACCTTGATATTAACGTAAAAGACTTTGTTGACCGTAAAGCACACCGTTTCATGGGAGATGCAGCTGCATTTTCTTATATTTCAATGGCGCAGGCTGTTGAAGATTCAGGCTTATCAGAAGATCAAGTCTCTAATGAGCGCACGGGCTTAATTGTTGGCTCAGGTGGTGGTTCTTCTAAGCATCAAGTTGAAGCCGCAGATATATTACGAGAAAAAGGTGTAAAGCGTGTTGGGCCGTATATGGTGCCGCGTACTATGGCGAGTACAACATCAGCATGTTTGGCAACCCCTTTTAAAATTAAGGGCGTCAATTACTCAATTAGTTCAGCATGTGCAACATCTGCTCACTGTATTGGTAACGCCGTTGAGCAAATTCAGCTTGGTAAGCAAGATGTTATTTTTGCTGGTGGTGGTGAAGAATTACATTGGACACTGGCAATGGAATTTGACGCAATGGGAGCATTGTCTACAAAGTATAATGAAACACCGGCATTGGCTTCTCGTACGTATGATGCAAACCGTGATGGTTTTGTTATTTCGGGTGGGGGTGGTATTGTTGTTGTTGAAGAACTGGAACATGCACTTGCTCGTGGTGCGCACATCTATGCAGAAATCGTCGGTTACGGCGCGACATCAGATGGTTATGATATGGTAGCGCCTTCAGGTGAAGGTGCAGTACGCTGTATGAAGCAAGCGATGCAAGATGTAGATGGCCCGATTGATTACTTAAATACGCATGGTACATCGACCCCAGTTGGCGATGTTAAAGAGCTAGGCGCTATTCAAGAACTGTTCGGTGAGAAATCTCCTGCAATTAGTGCCACAAAAGCGATGACAGGCCATGCACTAGGTGCTGCAGGTGTACATGAGGCAATATTTTCAATATTAATGCTAGAAAATAACTTTGTCGCACCATCGATTAATATTGACGAGTTAGATGAACAAGCGAAAGGCTTAGATATTGTGACAGAACGTCGTGATGTTGAGTTAAACACGGTGATGTCAAATAGCTTTGGCTTCGGCGGTACAAACGCAACACTCGTGATGCAAAAGTACAAAGGCTAAGTTTAAACACATAAAAAAACCTCTCTAAGCGAGGTTTTTTTATGTCGATTTTTGATAAATACTGACTAAAGCTGATGCTTTTTCAATTGCCGTGTTGGCACATGTTATGTGGTTTCTCCTCAATGAATTCAAATAGATGATGTTTTGCTTTAGGAGGTACACCAACCACGATGCACAGTTTGAGCCGTGTAAAGCGAAGTTTTATACTTGTTCTACTCTATGTGATTCATCGGCTGATAGGTGTGCTAACACATGATGGCACGATTTGAGTGAGAACGTATTCACCTTGTTCTGAGTGAGTCAAGTAGTGCAACCGCTGGTAGGTATCTGTCATGACTGCACGCAATATAAGGTCCCAAAATACAAAACGCCCAATAATATATTGAGCGTTGTAATCTGAACAGTATCTTCCCTAACTAGAGAAAACTGAAGTTAGCGTGCTGAATGCTTCATAAGACGCTCTTTTTCACGAGACCAATCTTTATCTTTGGAGTCTGAACGCTTGTCATGCATTTTTTTACCTTTGGCTAAGTGAAACTCTAGTTTTACCCAGCATTTTTTCCAATACATTGCGGTTGCAATAAGGGAAAAACCATCTCGCTCTGTTGCACCCACTAAACGGTCAATCTCCCGCTTGTTTAATAATAATTTACGATACCTCATAGGATCGCAAATAACATGCGTTGAAGCACTGTTTAGTGGTTGAATTTGACTGCTAAGCAAAAATGCTTCGCCATCTTTAAGGTGAATGTAGGTGTCTGAAATGTTTACTTTGCCCGCTCGGATACTTTTAACTTCCCAGCCTTGGAGCTCCATACCCGCTTCAAACTTATCGTGTAAAAAATACTCATGTCGCGCTTTTTTATTGAGCGCGATGGTATTGGTTGTTGATTTT
Organism: Pseudoalteromonas sp. MMG005; assembly: GCF_018101015.1. Classification (NCBI taxonomy): domain Bacteria; kingdom Pseudomonadati; phylum Pseudomonadota; class Gammaproteobacteria; order Alteromonadales; family Pseudoalteromonadaceae; genus Pseudoalteromonas; species Pseudoalteromonas sp. MMG005. Next base: position 138,958 of record NZ_JAGJEK010000013.1, read on the forward strand.
GATGATTTTTTCTTTGCCATAATGGCTGTAGTTTACCTAGAAAAGTGGACAGAAAATAGTGCTTTTTCAAATTTATGTCTTATTTTCGCGCAGGAGCTTACTGCATACAAGATAAATTTTCAAAAGCTTGCTAAAATCGCGACAAATAGAATGGAGTAACTATGCCACAAATAGAAAAAAGTGCGTTGGTGATGTATAGCACTCAAGAAATGTTTACTCTGGTTAATGATGTTGACGCATACCCAGAATTTTTACCAAATTGTTCAAATGCAAAAATTATTGAAGCAACCTCAAACGATATGGTTGCCAGTTTAGAAATATCAAAAGCTGGGCTTAAAAAGTGGTTTACCACAAAAAATAGTTTTGATGGCAATCAAATGAAAATGCAGTTAGTGGATGGGCCATTTAAGTCACTATATGGTTATTGGGAGTTTATTGAATTAGATGACCAAGCTTGTAAAGTGACGTTAAAACTTGATTTCGAATTTGCAAATAAGTTAGTGGAATTGGCTTTTGGGAAGATTTTTAATGAAGTTGCTAAAAATATGGTAACAGCGTTTACGCAGCGCGCTAAAACGGTATATGGGGCACGCTCATGATAAAAGTTGAAGTAGTATTTGCAGTGCCTCACAAAGCGGTGGTGTTAACCGTAGATGTTGCAGAAGGGACTTCTGCTGAGCAAGTGGTACTACAATCAGGCATACTTGATAAATGTCCAGATATTGATCCTACTAATTTAACATTAGGGATTTGGAATCGCACAGTAAAAGGCAAGCAAGCTGTAAAGGAAGGGGACCGAATCGAGATTTATCGACCACTCATTGCAGATCCGAAAGATGCACGTCGACGTCGAGCAGAAAAAGCAAAAGAAGAAGGCAGAGCAAATAAGATCACCGGTGGTAGAACCTAGAGAGTAGGTCATTAACTGTGGTGATTGGTCTATTATCGGTGCTTAAGACAACAAAAAAGGGCCTAAAGCCCTTTTTAATCTTAAACTATCAAAAGCGTTATTCATCTAAAGGAGTGTTGAACTCTTTAGGCTCATCATAATCGCCGGTAATACGGGTTAGCTTTTCATCTTCAAAATACACGGTCAGCGATTTCCGTTGTTCTGATTCACGGTCTATATTGAATACATAAGCATAGTGCCAAGTCTTACTGTTAAAAGCATCCTTCGCGATTGGGCTGCCTAAAACAAATAACACTTGTTCGCGAGTCATGTTTATGCGTAGTTTTTCTACATCTGACTGTTCTAAAAAGTTACCTTGTGGCACATTGATGCGATATACCCAGCTAGAGCAACCAGACAGCATTACCGTCGTTATAAAAGCAACGAGCCAAACAGAAAGGGATTTATTAGACTGCATGTATTTGTGTATCCTTATTTTCAATTATTTGCATGATACCGATTAAGCGCAGAAGGTAAAGCTTCTTGTCGAAGTTCGACCTTAGTGTATAGAAAAAGTTTCTCAATAGAAGGGAAAAAATAAGAAATGTCTGAGATTGATGCCAAGTCAACCTGGTATATATATATTGTTGAAACACGGTTTGGTCATTGGTATACAGGGGTGACTAATGACGTAGCTGCCCGTATTGAGGCGCACCAAGAGGGAAAAGGGGCCAAAAATTTAAAAGGCAAAGCACCGCTACAATTGGTTTTCTCATACCCAGTGGGTACTAAAAGTGATGCTTGTAAATTAGAATGGCAAGTTAAAAAACTCAATAAAGCACAGAAAATTCAATTGGTTGCTTCTAATGGTGAGTCGAGTAATTTAACGATAAAATCACTAATGAAATTAACAACAAGCTGATACCGTTCAAAATTAATAGCGGTTATTGTATCGCGCTTAGTGTGGTGGTTTTTATCTTCCCCAATGCCGAAGTAAATATAAGGTATGCGTGCTTTGGCGAATGCATAGTGATCACTGGCGCGATGCCAATCAATTCGAGGGTTATCCATCATTCTTTGCATTTTATAACGTGAATTCGCAATTCTCAGGTTGAAGTCAGGCTTAGGGAGTGTCTTAAGGATAGATAGAGCGTTGGAAGTGTGCTTAGAATGTAACACGTAGACTCTATTTTTAGACGTTGGGGCTAACATATCTAGATTTATGTTTAAGGCGATATCTGTGGCCTTGAGTTGACTTACAAAGTATTTTGCACCGTATAAGCCTTTCTCTTCTGCATCTGTTGCGACAAACGTCACTGAACGGTTTCGCGTTTTGTTGTTCAGTAGTTCGGCTAAATAAAGTAACGCAGATGTACCCGATGCATTGTCATTTGCACCGGCATAGTAAGACGTGGGTTGGCCTCCTAAATGGTCATAATGGGCTGTAATAACGAGGTTGTTCCCACAAGTTTGTGTATTACAGGGTAGCGTTGCGATGATATTATGCCCTGTAGCATGGCGAAAAAAGCCAGCCTTAAATGGAAAAGCTTGATATTTCGTTTCTAAATTCAGATGCTCAAACCGATTGTATATATATTGCCCGCTAATATTTGGGGTGTCAGTTTTACCTGCGGGTCGCCCAGCATGTGCTGGGCTTGTTAAAGTGAGCATATCTTCGTGCAATTGCGACGCACTAGCTTGATAGGCGGCGGTAAAAAAGGCTAAAACACTAATTTTTAGCCACAGTTTGTAACCACTGAAGTTTATTTTGGTAGCGTTTTCGATCATGGTTAAATTCAGATAATTTATAAGCTTGTGATAAGTATTTTTGTGCCTGCTCAAGGTTACCTCGGTAATAATGTACTTTTGCAATGCCAAAATAACTGCTATGCAGTTTAGTATCAAGTCTTCTTGCCCTATTAAAGTGACGAAGCGCGAGGCTTAAATTGTTCGCTTCTAAAGCTTCATTCCCTAATACAATTTGGTAGTACGGGTTATCTTTGCGTTCTGCACTGAGTTTGCTTTCGATTGAATCCGCTAGATGCGCTCGTTCGGTTAATCTATACAATAACGCCATATTTCCCATCACAGTTTTGTTATCTACGTTTAATGCTAGGGCTTGTTGATAAGTTTGCTCTGCAAGTTGGTGTTGGTTAACGATTCTATATAACACCCCAAGATTACCCCATGCACCTGAGTAATGTTCATCAATATTTATCGCGGCCTTAAAATAGTTATAGGCAAAGTCGTGCTCGCCATTAATCATATGTATGGCGCCACGGTTGCTATAAAACATGGCTAAAATTCTTTGCTTAGTAATGTTTGATGTTGGGAATTTTTGTTGGCGACTGTTGGGATCAAAGTCAATCGTGAGCGATTTTGGTGCTGTATAAAGTGACACAGCACTGGTTCTTGTTCGATTTCTGGCAAAGTTTGATTCAGTGATAACCAAGTTCACATGCCCGGTTAATAAACTATACCCTAATGTTTGATCCCAATATTCTGGAATATGTACTCTTTGGAATTGGGATTCAAAACCAAGGTGCTCGGCGAGGCTAAATGATAAAATAGATAATGAAAGGCAATTCGCATTGAGATCAAAGTAGGCTTCTGAAGCGGTTAAATTGGCACCTGACTGATAAGACAGCGATGATTCACCATTATCTACTAAAAATTTAAGCAAGGTTTGGGTCTGTGATAACGAAGGGGTTGCCCCTCTAAAATACACATCAAGTTGTGTTTTTATTTTAGCATCAAGCTGAAATACTTCGCGTTCACTCGGCACGCGATGTTCGGAGAAAAGGGTATCGTTCAATAAGTTTTTATTTGTCGATACTTGTTGTTCAGTGCTGTAACACGCACTTAGTAAAAAACATATCGGGATCAGACTGACGAATTTTATTTTATTTAGCGTGGACATAACCACCTCCCACTTAAAACTGCTTATTTATCAAGCATAGTTCAAAATATAACTGAGGAGTAGTTTGTTTGGTTACAAATTGTTGCAGGAATAAATGGTGTTTATATCGCTTGATATAAACACCATTTAGAAGCTCGGTTAAGTGAACTTTTATAGGCCGCTAAATTACCCTTGCTCAAAGCTGGCTACTAAGCCATCTAGTATTTTAGCTGAGTCTGCAAGCGCTTGAATTGAATGCTCAGTATTTAACTGCTCATTCATAACTTCATCGCTAATGGTGCTGATATGTTCAATGCTTCGGCCCACATCGGCAACCACGTTACTTTGTTCTTCGGTGGCAGCAGCGATTAATGTGGTCATATCATTAATTTGGTTTGCAGTTTCGGTGATGGTTTTCATCAGTTCCACAGAGTTTTGCATTGTTTCAACACTTTGTACTGCTTGATGCTTCGACTGACTAATTTGTTTGACAATAGAGTCAGATGCAACCGTTAACTCTGTAATTGTGGCTTGAATCTCATCAGTTGATTGCGAAGTTCTACTGGCGAGTGCACGTACCTCGTCAGCTACTACGGCAAAACCACGACCATGTTCACCCGCACGTGCAGATTCAATTGCCGCATTGAGCGCTAATAAATTCGTTTGTTCTGATATTCCGCGAATGACATCGACAATATTGGCAATAGATTGCGTTTTTTCGGCCAATGTCGTTACTTCTGAGGCCATCGCATCAATATCATTAGCCAACCCTTGTAGCTGGGTTTGACTTTGCTGAACACCATGGTGGCTCTGATTTGACATTTCTTTGCTCTGTTCAGTCAATTTAGCTGTATTATTTGCGCTTCCAGCAATCTCTTGTACCGTTGCCCCCATTTCATTTATTGCGGCAGCCACTGAAATAGTTTGTGACTTCTGCTCATCGAGAGATTGAGAGTTACTTTGGCTTTGTTCAAAAACGCGTTCACTGGCACTACGAATATCGCCACTTTCACTGGCAACTTTCTTTATGGCTTGCTCAATTTTATTAATAAACTGGTTAAAACCCTCAGCCAAAGCCTGTAATTCTGGTTGCTCAGATTCTGGCACTCTGTAATTTAGTTTCGCGTCTCCGCTCCCTAAACGTGCAAATAGTTGTGCCATATTTGATAGAGGCGCACTTAAATTTTTAGCTAAGAATAAGCTAATCAAACTCGCAACGAGTGCAACGGCAACCGAAAAAGCAATTATCTGCCACTGCAGGGATAGAATCTCTTCAATGACTTCAGATTCAGGCACTTGGGCGATGACATATAAGTCAGTACCAGCAATTGGACTTGCTGCGACTAAGGTTGTCTGCTCGGTTAGGTTGAGTTTCTCAACGACGAAGTCTTGATTGGAAAGTAAACTACCAACAGCTTGGTTGCCGTATAAATCTCTGAGTGTGGTGGTGGCAACTAATGCTGCATCTGGGTGCAGCTGAATGGTACCTTCTTTATTGACCACAAATACAAATCCGGTTTTTTCGATTCGCATATTACTCAACATACGTTGCATATCATCAATGCTTTTTGCAAGGCCAGCAAGGCCGACGCCATTTGTTTGCTGATGATTGACAAACATTTTTACATCCCCAGGGGATTCTTGGAAAATGCTAATTGAGTATTCGGCCCCGCTTTGTGTAAAGCCAAAGAACCAGCCATCTTGTTGATGATTGAGTTCTCTGAGAAAGCCATGTTGGTTCCAATACTGTCGTGTTTCTCGGTTAGCCCATGAAGCCGTGGCCAATTGATATTGGTCAACCAACCTTCCGAGCTCGTTCACTAATAGCGTTTCACTGAGTTGCCCATTCTTTGCTGACTCAGTAATAAAAACATTACTAGAGAGTTGTTTAGCTGCATCTTTTAGTTGGTAGATTTGCTTTGAGATTGACTTGTTAATGCTTTCGACTTTTGCAGGTAGCTCTGACTCTAACATGCGTGTTTCAGTCATCGTTTTTGCGCTATAAATCGCAGTAGCACCGATTATCCCTGCAACAATTATTGCAATTAGGCTACCTAATAATGTGATTTTTTGAGTGATTGTAAGGCTAGTTTTTCGCATTGATCCACACTTTTCTAAAACAAGGGAACTATTCTACCATAATCAATAATGCGATCGAACAAAGTGTAGCAATTGTTCATTAAATTACCACTTTTGTATAATGTTAAAAAAGGTACGAATGAAGCATAGATATGAAAAAAGCCCATAGCGAATGCGTATGGGCTCGGTTTCTAACAAGCGAACTGGTTTAAACTATTTTTTTCATAGCAGACATGTAGCCGCGTAGTTGCTCCCCAATGATTTCGACTGGGTGGCTACGAATGGCTAAGTTAGCATCGATAAGCTCTTGATTATCAGCATAGTTGCTTGTCACATCTAAGCCTTTACCAATAACGTCGGTATCAATGTTTTCCATAAAAGGTTTAAGGAGTGGCAAACATGCATGGTTATATAAGTAACAACCGTATTCTGCAGTATCTGAAATAGTGCTATTCATTTCGTATAGCTTTTTACGCGCAATCGTATTGGCGATAAGTGGCGTTTCATGAAGTGATTCATAGTATGCTGACTCATCAATGATCCCTGCGGCAGTCATTGTTTCAAACGCGAGTTCAACGCCGGCTTTGACCATTGCTACCATAAGAATGCCTTTGTCGAAAAAGGTTTGCTCTGAAATTTCTTGATCAGTATTAGCTTGCTTTTCGAATGCAGTTTCCCCCGTTTCTGCACGCCATGATAATAACTTAGCATCATCTTCAGCCCAATCAGCCATCATACCTTGTGAGAACTCACCACTAATGATGTCATCCATATGTTTGTTATATAGCGGACGCATAATCTGTTTTAACTCTTCACTTAATGTGAAGGCTTTTAACTTTGCGGGGTTAGATAAGCGGTCCATCATATTTGTGATACCACCGTACTTAAGTGCTTCAGTGATCACTTCCCATCCATATTGAATGAGTTTTGATGCGTATGCAGCGTCGATACCTTGCTCAACCATCTTATCGAAACATAATAGCGAGCCTGTTTGTAACATACCGCATAGAATGGTTTGTTCACCCATCAAATCTGATTTTACTTCAGCAATGAATGATGACTTAAGTACACCCGCACGATGACCGCCAGTGCCCGCAGCATATGCTTTAGCTTGGGCTAAGCCCTTGCCTTGTGGATCATTTTCTGGATGAACAGCTATTAGCGTAGGCACTCCGAAACCGCGCTTGTATTCTTCGCGTACTTCAGTGCCTGGGCATTTTGGTGCAACCATGATAACCGTAAGATCTTCACGAACTTGCATGCCTTCTTCAACGATATTAAAGCCATGAGAGTAAGCGAGTGTTGCGTCTTTTTTCATTAAAGGCATAACCGCGTTAACAACCGAAGTGTGCTGTTTATCAGGTGTTAAGTTTAGAACTAAATCGGCACTTGGAATAAGGGCTTCATAGGTACCAACAGTAAACCCATTCTCTGATGCATTTAAGAAAGATTGGCGTTTCTCAGCAATCGCAGATTCACGTAAAGCATAACTAACATCGAGTCCTGAGTCTCTTAGGTTCAGACCTTGATTTAACCCTTGTGCACCACAACCTACAATGACCAGTTTTTTGCCATTTAGTACGCTCACACCCTCATTAAATTCTTGAGGGTCCATAAATTCACATTGTGCCAGTTGTGCTAGCTGCTCTCTTAGTGATAAAGAGTTAAAATAATTCGCCATGTTAGTGCCTTAAAAATAAGAAAGTATTTAAATAGAGTGTGAGGCCAGCATAAGCGCTGTTATTAATTACGTAAAATGATATATTTGAATTGTAGTATTTCATATTATGAAATACTACCTAGCGTAAGTAATGTGAGGCCGTATGGATCATAAGCAATTAAAGTATTTTTTGGGACTTGCAGAAACACTGCATTTTGGCCGAGCCAGTGAACAGTGCCATATTAGTGCCCCTACATTGAGTAGACAGATTAAGCAGTTAGAGCAAGAACTGGGTGTTGCTTTATTTATTAGAGATAACCGCAGTGTGAGTTTAACTGCTCAAGGGAAAGCGTTTGTTGAGTATGCACGTACAACCTTGTCGCAGTGGCGGCAGTTTAAGAGCCAATGTCAAGATAGCCGACAGCCACTAAGTGGAGAATTGAGCTTTTATTGTTCTGTTACGGCGACTTATAGCTTTGTTTATGACTTGTTTGCACAGTTTAGACAGCAGTATCCCGCGATTGAGTTGAACTTAAATACTGGAGATCCAGCATTTTCTATTACTCATGTGCAAAATGATAAAGAAGACCTTGCTGTTGCTGTCAAGCCAACACATTTACCCAATGGTATATCGTATCTGCCACTTGGACGTTCACCCTTGGTGATTATAGCACCGACAATGGCATGCCCTTTGAGTGACTTATTGGACTCAAACGTCAATGGAGTGATGGAGTGGAGCCAATTACCCTTTATCATGCCGGAACATGGCATCTTAAAAGAGAGGCTTGATACCTTTTGTACTGAGTTGCAATTTACACCGAAAGTATACGCCCATGTTTCAGGGCATGAGGCGATGGTCGCCTTAGCAAGCTTAGGGTTTGGTATTGCGTGTATCCCTGAGATTGTGCTGGCTCAATCACCCTTTAAAGAGCAAGTTCGATATTTGACCGTGTCAGAACCAATGGAGCCGATAGAAGTGGGCTTAGTGTGTAAAACAAAGCGATTGACTGACCCTGTTGTTGCTGTGTTATGGAAAACGGCAGAGAATTTGTTCATCTTGTAAAGCTGCCATTCAGTTTCAAGCATTAAACTAGCCAAATTAAAATAAAAACTAATCCTTTAGGTGTAGAAATGGCTAAAATTTTGTTCGCTGAACGTGAATCGGAATATTTTATACAGCGAAAAATAATATTTGAGCAAGCAGGATATGAAGTTTTTCATTTTTCGAGTGAGGCTGATATGCCTGATTGGGAAGGGGTTCAAGATATTTCGGGTGTTGTTGTCAATGAGCAATTTACCCTTGATAATCCAACAGACCTAATTGATAAAATGAAGTCACAGTTTGCCGCACCTGTCATGGTTTTTACGGAAAAAACAGACGAAGCTGACCATAGCTTTTTGTTGGAGTCGGGGGCGGATGATGTAATAACGAAAACAGCCACCCCGCGTTTGTGGCAAGCAAGGCTGAATGCGCTGCTACGTCCTGCGGCGTCAAAATCAAGCTCTTTATTGACATTTGGACTGCTAGTAATCGATGCTCGAGCACGGCTAGTGACATTGAATGATAAAGAAATTTACCTGACAAGTCATGAATTTGAACTACTATGGTTATTGGCAAGTAATGCAGGGAGAGTAATTAGTCGAGAGCATGTTTATAAAACCATCATTGATAAACCTTATCAAGATGACACTCGAACGGTTGACGTACGCATTTCACGACTACGAAAAAAATTAGAAGATGATTCATCACAACCTGGAAAAATCAAAACGATTTGGAAACAAGGTTATATTTTTGTTAAAGATGCTTGGCGGTAGCTTATAATATTTAATCTTATGCAATTATCTTTATGTTGCAATGAGTTATTAGCATAAATTAGTGCCTTCTTTTTTGAATGAAAAGCGAAATAAATATCAGATAGATTGCTTGTTTTATATGTGTTTGAACAACAGTTTTTTTGTAAATCTATGATTTCTACCAGATAGAGGTTTACAAATTGTCATATTTACTTTGTTTCGGCAACGCAAATAATATTGATTGCTATTTATATGCGTGTATACTTTTGTCCCAGATAAGAAAATGTAAATACAAATAATTTTCAGAGGAAATCATAAATGATTTTACGTAAGTCTCTTCTTGCAACATCTATCTTGGCCGCAACTCTTGGTTTAACTGCGTGTGGTGGTTCTAGCTCAAATGATTCATCACCAACTACGCCAACTACACCAACTAATTCAGTACCAACTGCTATTAGCATCTCTGACGTTAAAACGGTTATGGAAAATTTAGCAGCGGCGCAAGTTGTTGGTACATTAGTGGCGACAGATGCGGATTCAGCAGACACACATACGTTTACAACCGAAGATGAGCGCTTTGTGATTGAAGGGACTACATTATCAGTCAAAGAAGGCGTTGTAATTGACTTTGAAGCTGAGCCAAAAATCATGGTTATGGTAAAAGTAACAGATAGTGCAAGTGGTGAGTTTAGCCAAGAGCTAGAAGTAACTGTAACCGATGAAATGGATTATGATTTCCTAAATAAAGATACCGGCGAGTCAACAGTATCATATTCAGGCCAGACCGCGCGCCATATATTAATCAAAGAAATATACAATTATATTGCAAGCGAAGCATTTGCAGAGCACGCAGGTTCAATGACAGCCGTTGAATTAAAAGCAGAACTAAATAAATTTTATAAACTAACCGATGATGAATATTCTGCTATTTGGGAAAATAAAACGTTATCAGTGACAACAACGCCAGCGGCGAAGCAGACAACGTTGTTTGCAGTGTCTAGTTCGCATAAAGATTTAAGTGGCAAAATCGCAGGTAATGATAGCGAAGGCCAACACAAAGTATGGAATGATGGTACCAGCTTTATTGGGTGGGAAGGTTTGGCGACGAATACACCTGAGGGCTTAATTGATGTGCTATTTGACCAACTGGTTACTCGTGCTCAATCAGCGAACGTTGAAACGCCTCTAGGTGATGAAATCGATAGTAAATATGTTACTGCTGATGGCGTTGATTTGAAGCAAATGATTCAAAAGTTCTTATATGGTGCAGTTGCATTTTCACAAGGTGCTGATGATTACCTTGATGATAAACTAGAAGGTGACCCTACAAAAGATCGTAAACCAAAAGGCCTATTGTCAGATAACACCAGTTTGGTTGATGGCAAAGCTTATACAAATCTAGAACATCAGTGGGATGAGGGCTTTGGTTACTTTGGTGCCGCACGTAATTACCTAAGTTATAGCGACGATGAAATTGCAGGTAAAGGCGGTCGTGATGCATGGCAAGGGTACCAAGATACTAATGCTGATGGCAATGTTGACCTTAAATCAGAGTACAACTTTGGTAATTCAACTAATGCAGCAAAACGTGACCGCGGTTCAAATGGAACAACCGATTTAACCAAAGAAGCATTTGAAGCATTTTATGCCGGTCGTAAGCTTATTGCTGACAATGCAGGTTCAGCTTTAACTGAAGAACAAGCTAAAGAACTTAAAGCGACGGCAAAAACAGCAGTATTAGCTTGGGAAAAATCAATTTCAGCGACTGTTGTTCACTATATAAATGATACGCGTACAGACTTAGAAGAGATGAAAGCAGGCGGTTATGATGTTTCTAAATTTGAAACTTTAGCGAAGCATTGGTCTGAAATGAAAGGTTTTGCACTTAACTTACAATTTAACCCTGATACACCATTTAATGATGCAGGTCATGCAGGTAAGTTGGCTAAAGTACTAAACTTAATGGGCAATAAACCTGTGATTAGTGGTGGTACTGCTGCGATTGAAGCATATAGCGCTGATTTGTTAGAGGCACGCGCTATTTTAACTGAGGTTTATGGTTTCGATGCTGACGTCGCTGCAAACTGGTAGACACAATTAATAGTTAGTATGAAAAAGGTTAGCCTGAAAGGGCTAGCCTTTTGTTGTATTAAAAACACATAAAAGAGGCAATTAATGAAGCATGCTTTTAAACCTTTGTTACTCGTAAGTACCTTAGCACTTGTACTAAGTGGATGCGGAGAAAGTACTTCTTATGATGCTGGTACGGGCCATGATGTTAGCAAAGGTCAACCAGATACGGGAACTCCGACAACCCCGACGGATCCATCAGCTCCTCAATTCTCAGAAAAACAATTATTAGTTAGCTTAACTGACAATGTATTTACACCTACATTCAATGAATTCGACAGTAAATCAGATGCATTACCCAGTATCTTATCAGCTTATTGTGATCTGGAAGTTAAATATGACCCATCATTGCAGGACAGTGAGGCATTAGCACAATTAACAACAGCCAAATTAAACGCACACAATGCGTGGAAAGAAGCGATGGTTAGTTGGCAACATGCTGAGCTTATGATTGTGGGCCCTTTGTTGGAGAATGATAAATCACTGCGAAATGATATTTACTCTTGGCCAAATGCAAGTACTTGTAGTGTCGATCAAGATGTGGTGTTTTTTGAAAATGGTACCATTAATGGCAACGCATACGACATTAGTAAGCGCAGCGATAAACGTCGTGGGTTAGATGCGCTAGAGTATTTATTGTTTAATGATGACCTAGTCCACAGTTGTTCATCAACGAGTGCAGGTGAAGTATTAGCTGATTGGAACACTCGTTCAGAGCAAATGCGCAAAGCCTCTCGCTGTCGTTATGCTGTTGAGGTGTCTAAAGATCTCTCTGTTTCCTCCGATAAGCTGGTTGCGCAATGGTCTGGCACATCAGGATATGCGAGTGTTCTGCAAAATGCGGGTGAAGCAGGTAATAAATTTGCCTCGACGAATAAGGCTATAAATGAAATATCAGATGCCTTATTTTATATGACGGAAGAGCTAAAGGATTATAAATTAGCAACACCACTTGGTCTATTCAATAATGAATGTGGCGGGATAACATGCCCAGAGTCGGTGGAGTCAAAATATGCCAAGCATTCTATAGAAAATATACGTGCTAACCTGAATGCATTTGAATTGTTATTTAACGGCGGCGGAGCGAGTAATTTAGGCTTTGATGACTTTTTAGATAACCAACAAGCATCAGATACAAAAACGGCTATGTTACAGGGAATTCTTAATTCTAAAGAAGCCTCTCAAGCAATAACAACCAGTCTACAAACTGCGCTAGAAAGTAACACTGCGACCGTCACAGATACACACGCTAAAGTAAAAGATGTGACCGACCAACTAAAAAATGACTTTATAACAAAACTTGCGTTAGAACTACCTGCAACGTCGGCTGGTGACAATGACTAAGGGCCCTTTTATGCAAAAATCATTACTCGCATTAGCGGTTGTATTTGCGATACCGCAAGCAATTGCTGCAGACAAGCCCGCCGATGACGGCGAGCTTGAACATATTCAAATATTGAGTCACTACGATAAACTCCGTACTGAAGCAGGGTCTGCTACGTTGTTAACAGAAGCAGATTTAGAAAAATTTGAATATGATGATATTCACCGTATTCTTGCGTCAGTACCTGGTGTGAATATTCGAGAAGAAGACGGTTATGGTCTACGGCCGAATATCGGTTTTCGAGGTGTAACACCAGAGCGCAGTAAGAAGATAACAATTATGGAAGATGGTATATTAATTGGGCCATCTCCTTATTCAGCGCCAGCCGCTTATTATTTCCCAGTGACTACACGTATGACTGCGGTTGAGGTGTTCAAAGGCCCAGCAGCAATAAAGCATGGGCCACAAACGGTTGCTGGCGCTATTAACTTAGTGACACGGCAAATACCCGAATTCTCAGAAGGAGCCATAGATATATCGGCTGGCTCTGATGGTTATCAAAAAGCTCACGCGCATTTTGGTTCTGTGGTTAATAATGTTGGCTTTTTATTAGAAGGTGTTTCTTTAAAAGCTGATGGCTTTAAAGACCTTGATGGTGGCGGTGATACCGGCTTTGTTAAAAACGATATTTTAGCCAAGTTTAATTATAAACTGCAACAAGGTGAATTTGATCACACATTTGGATTGAAATTATCTTATTCTGATGAGGAGTCTGACGAAACTTATTTAGGTTTAACAGACACGGACTTTGCCGCAACCCCTTATCGCCGATATGCGGCATCACAACCTGCTTTGATGGAAACAGAACATCAACAGGTTATGTTTTCTCATTACTTAGAAAGTGATGATTTTACACTGACGTCACGAGTGTACCGAAATGACTATGAACGAGCTTGGAAAAAACTAAACGGTCTTATTAACCGTCAATTCGCATCAACTGGAGCCAGTTTATCTAAGACTTTAGCAGATCCGGATAAGTATGATCTGGAATATAGAGTGATTTCAGGTCAGCAAGACTCCGTTTCCGATGGACAGCCAGTGTTATATTTGAACATGGGCACTAACGACCGTGAATATTACTCTCAGGGTATTCAAATAGATGGTGGTTTTGATTTCGAGCTTTATGATTTAAAGCACAAAATTTCTGCTGGATTACGGTATCATGAAGATGAAATTGAGCGAAAGCACTTTGAAGAAACGTATAGCATGGTTTCTGGAGTTGCGATTGATACTGAATTGGGTATACGGCCTCAAACACAAAACTTAGAGTCGACCAAAGCTTGGTCAGTGTATATAGAAGATCAAATCACTATTGATGCCTTGACGCTTGGAGTAGGCGTACGTGGTGAGTTGATGGATATGCACCACGAGGACAAGAAAGACTTAACTAAATGGCAAGATAAAACAACGCGTATCTGGTTACCAGGCGTGAGTGGGTTTTATCAATTATCGGAAGAGTCAGGGCTATTATTTGGTGCACATAAAGGATTTGTTCCTTCATCTCCGTCGCGATCTGCCTCAGAGGAATTAGAGACAAGCGTAAATTATGAGTTTGGTGGTCGATTTAATGATGGTGTTACGCAGCTAGAGTTGGTTACATTCTTTAATGACTATAAGAACTTGACTGAAACATGCGCCTCATCAAATTGTGGTGAAAACCAGCAATTAGACGAAGAGTTTAGCGGTGGCGAAGTGGATGTTTATGGGCTTGAAGCACAGTTTTCACAAAGCTATCCGTTAAACTTGCAGATTGAAATCCCATATAGTTTTGTCTACACGTATACCCAGAGCGAGTTTAAGTCTAGTTTTCAATCTGATTTCGCTCAGTGGGGTGATGTGACTAAGGGGGACTCATTACCTTATTTACCCGAACACCAAGCTTCATTTAATATTGGTTTAGCGACGAGCAATTGGCGTGTGACTGCTGCTGTAAAATATGTAGGCAGCATGCCGGAGGTTGCAGGTAATGGGCAAGTACTTTCAGGTGTTGAAGTTCCATCAAGTGTCATTGTGGATTTGTCGGCCAGTTATGAGTTTGACCAGTATGGACGTCTTTATGCCAAAATTGATAATGTCTTTGATGAAGTCGATATTGTCAGCCGCAGGCCCTACGGGGCGCGTCCAACGAAATCTAGGCAGGTTTCGGTAGGGTATAAATATCAATTTTAGCGGTTGATTACAATAATATTTTATGATTGTTACAATAGGGCCACTTAGTTGGCCCTTTTTTGAAGGTATGTTAGGGGAGTATAATGCTAGAGCAGTTGTGGCAAGCCATTGCAGGATTACCGCACTATTTAATTGATGCGAATAAGCGAATCTACATACCTTATTTGCTCAGTGCAATTGTGATGGCAATACCGGTGTACCTAGCGAGCGAACAGGTGCGATCCGGTCGCGGTTTTGCGAAGTTTTTATTTCCTAAAAAAGTGTGGCTGTGTCAAAGTGCACGGTTAGATTATGTACTTCTTGTCACGAATACCTTAATTAAAGCTGCGACATTTGCACCAATCGTATTGACGATGGTACCGGTTGCTATTTTTATTACTGACACGTTGGAGGCATTATTTGGTGCGCCATTACACTTAGCATGGCCAAGTGGCGTGATTATAGCTGCTTTTACTTTGATGTTATTTATCGTCGATGATTTGACTCGATTTTTATTACACTTAGCACTCCATAAAGTACCATTTCTATGGGAAATACATAAGGTACATCATTCAGCGAAAGTCCTGACACCATTTACAATTTATCGCTCTCATCCGATTGAAAGTTATTTTTATGCGTGCCGAATGGCGTTAACGCAAGGCATTGTGGTGGGGTTGGGTTATCACTTTTTTGGTACTGGACTTAGTATGTACGACATACTCGGGGCAAATGCGTTTGTATTTATATTTAATATTTTTGGTGCCAACCTTAGGCATTCGCATATTCGCTTTACTTGGGGGGATAGACTAGAGAATTGGTTTATCAGTCCTGCTCAACACCAAATCCATCATAGTGATAACCCCCAGCATTTTGATACGAATTTAGGCTCAGCATTGGCGATTTGGGACCGGATGTTTGGATCTTTAATTCGCGCATCACAGGCACCGCATATTTCGATAGGGGTTGGCAAATATGACGCGGGGCACGACTCACTCATTGCTATTTACGGTAAACCAATGCTCTTGGCTGTTGAAGCGTTGTTACCACACAAATTGGGTAAACGGCTGGTGCAAAAGCAATCAGTAAAAAAGGCCGTAAATAAACTGGATCAATAAATAGAGTTATTTAGACGAAAGTAATGGCATGAGTACCTGCTCAAGTCCATTCAACTTTACTTCATAAATCATTGCGAGTTGTTCACCTAATATTCCTTGAGGAAAGCCTTTGCTCTTAAACCAAACAACATAGGGTTCAGGTAAAAGGAGTAAAGGAGTACCTGCATACTTGCCAAATGGCATTTTAGTATTAATGGCTTTTAGCAGAGCCTGTTGATCGTGCATATGTTGTGTTCAACCCAAGAGTAAGTGTGCCTTTATTGTATCAAGGCACACCATTAGGTAAAGGCAAAGAACCCCGTCAATACAAAGCGTATCAGAAACGCCAGTTAACATTGGCCCACAGTGTTATGCCTGCTTCATTTATTTTATCAATTTGTGGGTAGCCACTGACGGCAGTGCCTGATTTGCTTAAATGTTCACTGTAAGTTTTATCAAGTACGTTATCGACACCTAATGTCCAATCAAGGCTGTCGGACTGACTATAGCTCGCGTTCAATGCTAGAGTGCCAAAACCAGCAGATTCTCCGAAGTCTTGCGCCGCAATATTACCTTGTCCAACAGCGACTCTATGTTGGGCAGCAACAATGCGCCAAAGTACACCGATATGCCAATTTTGGCGCTGATAATCTAAGGTAAATCGAGCTTGCAATGGGGGCTGTTGTGCCAAAGGCAGGTGATCAGATAAGTTACTAGCACGCACGTAGTTGATGCTGGCTCCGGATATCCAGTTTTTAGTGAGGTCATAGCTCACGTCAGCTTCAAAACCGTAAGTTTGAGCATCGACATTGCGGGTCACTTTTTTATTCATAGAGCCTTGATTGAACAGATTGTCTGTTAAAATATAATCGTCAATTTGACTATAGAAAACAGAGACGGAACCTTGCCATTGTGTACGTTGGTGAACTAGACCGATATCAAATTGATTGGTTTTTTCTATGTTTGTATGAAATGCACTTAGACTGTCAGGACCTTGACGACTACCGCCTAATAATTCCCAATAATCAGGAAATCGTTCTGTGTGGCCGAAGCCAATAAAGTAGCTACTATCATCACTTTGCTGTTGGATCCGAGCAAAGCCGCTCCACAGGTTATCTCTACGGGTTAATGAGGCGCTCGGGTTTGGCATTGTTTTCATCATAGATGAAATACTTTGTCGTTCATCTGTTGCTTGCCAATGATCTAAACGTAAACCAGTCACCACTTGTTGGTTTTTATCTACACTATATTCATATTCAGCAAATACACCGGTCTTTTCAAATTCTCCATCAATTGAGCGCGGCAGAGTGTCGTATGATATCTCAAACTGGTTACGACTGACTCGATTACGGTGACGATCTTGCTGGTGATCGACCCCGAATTTGACGGTATGGCCCTCATTTAAATTGGCATCAAATAGAAGTTTGCCCCCTTGTGTTCGGCGGTCAGGGTTCGAAGCTGTAGGCGTTTTCATCATCATGTTAGGCACGAAGGGTCTTAAGCTATAGTTGTCCATAACGTGGTCTATATTATTGTAATACCACTGTGCTCCAACATTGGTGATTATATTGTGGTTAATCACCCAATCGGTGCGTATTGTGGTGTGAGTCCTATCGAATAAACTGCCATCCATCATACGGTCAGCGTAAGCCGCTTCGCCATCACTGCGACCATAAGTAATGCTGATTATTTTGTCATCGGCAGGTGTGTAAGCAAACTCGGAGTCAGCATTCCAACGTTTATATTGTGAATGAATCACATTATTGTCACCGTCTGAAAAATCATCTGCGCGATTATAGCTGCCAGAAAATCGGACATAATACTCAGAGGAACCCGCTTTAATATCTGTGTTTAGGCCACTTCGATTTGCACTAGCGAATATAATATTGGCAAACCCATCGACCCGTGGCTTGTCTAAGCGCTCTAAAGTACGTTCAAATACCACGGTTGCAGCACTATTGCCTGAACCATATAAAACAGTTTGCGGTCCTTTTATCACTGTCAATGTATCGTAAGACTGTGGGGTAATGTAAGCGGTTGGCGGGTCCATTCTATTACCACACCCTCCAAGCGCAAGGCCACCGTTGCTGACGATATTCAACCGAGATCCTGCCATGCCCCTAAATACTGGATCGCTACTAGCCGATCCTTTTTTTATTAATGAAAATCCAGCGATACTGGTGAGTAAATCAGCCCCATCTTGCGCTGGAAGAGGTTGACGAGGCAGTTTTGGATCAGTTTTAATATCTAATGGTGAATGCATAGGAGCAACAACCACAATACGCTCTATATCGTCGTAGTTAGCAGATGCATTGAGAGAGGTTAATAGTGCAAGGCTAATTAGAGTTTTTTCCATCATTGAGTCTCAGTCATTAAATTGTGATGGATTTTATATGTTTAGCGTCAGTTTGGAGTGTGACAGATTGTCGCATCAAGACTGGTTTTGCAGTAATTTTGATGTAGGTCAATATAGGGTATTGTTACGCTAAAGAATATAACTGGTTGGTCTGCTTGGTTACAGTTAAGAGGGGGCAATGGCCATAAAAAAGCGTCTATACGAGGAGGGTTAAGTATGAGCGCGTTAGCGCTCGATGACTTGCATTTGTTCGTTACTCCAATTGACTGCATCACTATAAATTTCAGGTAAGCAGGTCGAGTCTAACTTTAGGTCTGCACAGGTTTGTTGTGCTTTTTCCCATTGCGCTTGTTCATAATCCATCGCAATTGATAAGTATGTGGCGAGCACTCCATCGCCATTGAGTAACGCATCTTTTATTTCGATAACCAGAGGTAGTTTACTCATCACACTGTCCATGGTCTCGTCAAGTATGGCGTCCATCAGCGACATCATACCCGATAGAAATGCGGTGCCTATATTGTGCTTATCATTTCTTTTGGTTGCTAACAGTTCACAAAAACGAGCTCGGGTTAGTGATAGCTTAATAAGCTCCATTGGCTTTTCAGCAGAGACCTGTGCAGCGAACAATAGTGACAGAAACTTTTTTAACTCTGCGTTACCAAGTACTACAAGCGCTTGCTTAATCGTACTTATTTCTGCTCTACGCTTAAATGCAGCAGAGTTAGAATATCTTAAAAGTTTATAAGATAAGTTAACATCACGTTCAAAAACAGCAGTTATTCTTTGTAAATCGACATCGACACTGGACGTTTCATACAGTAGTTCTGCGAGGGCCATTTCTGAAGGTGGGAGGGCTTTACTTTGTACCATTTCAGGTTTAGCAAAAAAGAAACCTTGAAATAAGCTAAACCCCCAATCAATCGCTTGCTGGTACTGCTCATATGTTTCGACTTTTTCAGCAACTAGTTTTATGTTGTTGAAGTCTTTAGTCGCATCGATAATTTCTAGTATTTCTGCGTGTGATGTGGCAAGGAAGTCAACTTTAATTTGATCAATAAATGGATAGAAGTGTCGCCATACTTTTTGATGTTGATAGTCATCTAGAGCAATTGTATAGCCTTTATCTTTGAGATCTTGTACGGCAGCCAGCAGCCGCTTTCCTGGCTGCACGGTTTCTAGGATTTCAACCACAATCTGCTCTCGGCTGAGCATGGTTGGGTAGCCTTTTAATAACGTTTCAAGGGTAAAGTTGATATAGGCGGGCTTATTGTCTGTCAAATCATCCAATCCAAAATTGAATTGGCTTCCTTCAATTAAGCGAGATGTTGCTTCGTCCCCGTCAATATTTGGAAAAACATTGTCAACTCCGTCACGAAAAAGCAGTTCATAGCCTACTAATTCTTTATTGATGTCTAAAATAGGTTGGCGGGCAGCATAAAAATACATCTACAACAGGTCTCTTTTAATACAACTATAATTTCAATATAAGTGATGTTGCGTAGTAATTCATTATTTTTTTATGATTGTTTCGTCTTTTGGTATTAATTTAATGGCTCATTTAGGTTTTTCAACTGGATATTTGTAGGGTAACCATGCTGTACTGGGGTAGAGGAAGTAGACGTGTTATAGTCACGCAAAACTAATAAAGCGCTCTATTTAATGACAATCAGAAAGACGGTTGTTGGATAATTATCATTGACAAGAGTGCTCTCATTGAAGGAGATAGCTTTGGAATTAGGTACGATTATTTCATTAGTACTGTATTTTGCAGTTATGTTGGGCATAGGTTTATATGCTTACCGTAAATCGACAAGTGATGTATCAGGCTATATGCTAGGTGGCCGTAGTCTATCACCAAGTGTTGCCGCTTTATCGGCAGGCGCATCTGATATGAGTGGCTGGATATTAATGGGCTTGCCTGGGGCAATGTTCGTGACAGGGTTTAGCAGTACGTGGATTGCGATTGGTTTGGTTATCGGTGCTTGGTTAAATTATTTACTGGTTGCACCTAGATTGCGGGTTTATACCGAGCTTGCTAATGATGCTATTACGATCCCTGATTATTTTGCTAATCGATTTGAAGATAAAGGTAATGCGTTACGTATTGTATCTGCGCTGGTGATTATCGTGTTTTTTACGCTTTATACATCATCTGGTGTGGTGGCTGGCGGTAAGTTGTTCGAAAACTCGTTTGGAATGAGTTATGAATCTGGGCTGTATATTACTACAGGCGTTGTGGTTTTATATACATTATTTGGAGGCTTCTTAGCTGTTAGCTTAACCGACTTCGTACAAGGCTGTATTATGTTTATCGCATTAATATTGGTCCCTGCCGTGACATATTCATTATTAGATAACCCGCTATCATCTACGCTTGAGGCGGTTAATCCACAAATGCTTACGTGGATAGGCGCTGGTGGCGCAATTGGGATTATTTCTGCGATGTCTTGGGGGCTGGGTTATTTTGGTCAACCCCATATTATAGTGCGCTTTATGTCAGTAAAAAGTGTGAAAGATATGCCAACTGCACGTCGTATAGGAATGAGTTGGATGATCATTGCAGCACTGGGTGCGGTTGCGACAGGTGTGTTTGGTGCAGCTTACACACATGAAAATCGTATTGTTGTGAATGACCCAGAGACCATTTTTTTAGTGTTGTCTGAACTCCTATTTCACCCGCTCATAGCAGGATTTTTATTGGCTGCAATATTGGCGGCAATTATGAGCACAATCTCGTCACAACTTTTAGTTAGCTCGAGCTCATTAACTGAAGACTTTTATAAAATATTCGTAAATCGAAATGCAACGGACAAAGAGCTTGTCTTAGTTGGGCGTATTAGTGTTGCTGCAGTTGCGATACTCGCGATTTATTTAGCGTATGATAGAAACAGTTCAATACTCGATTTGGTCAGTAATGCGTGGGCAGGTTTTGGCGCAGCATTTGGACCTCTTGTGTTATTAAGCTTGTTCTGGCAAAGAATGAATTTTGCAGGCGCACTAGCTGGTATGATTTCTGGTGCTGTGACAGTGCTAGTTTGGATTTATGCACCAATTGAAGTAGCTGGACAAAGCTTAAGTAGTCATATTTATGAAATTGTTCCTGGCTTCATTGTTTCTGCATTGACGATAGTTCTGGTGAGCTCTATAACGGCAGCGCCTCATGAACGAATACAAAACTTATTTAAAAAAGTACAAAGTAATTTATAACAATGAAAAGAGTGCATGAAAGGGCCTAATATGGCCCTTTTTACATTGCCTCTAAAATAGATCGTTAGCTGTGTTGGTTTTGAGACTATAAAGAGATTGTTTGTTACCAAAAATCGCACTTATTTTTAGAATTAGAGACGATGTCTACCCTTTAGCAATAAAGTAATGATACGATGAGTATTGCACTAGGAGTCATAGTTACTTTTTAGTGTATTTGTTAATTTTGGTAAGTATCGCCTTGCGACAAAACCACTAACTAAGTTTATTAATCAAACTAAACAGGGACCCCGTGAAAATACCTAAACGCCTACAACCACTTGTTGATGATGGTTTAATTGATGCGGTCATAAGCCGGCTAATGAGCGGCAAAGAGGCTGATGTTTTTGTTGTGCGCTGCGGTGAGCATATTCGTTGTGCCAAAGTGTATAAAGATGCAATGAAACGTAGTTTTAAAAAGGCGGCACAATATCAAGAAGGTCGAAAAGTAAGGGGGGGACGCCAAGCTAGGGCAATGGGTAAACGCTCAAACTATGGTCGTCAGCTCGAAGAAGAAATATGGCAAAATGCAGAAGTTGATGCTTTGTCACGCTTGGCGGCAGCCAATGTACGTGTGCCTGCAACCTATTGTTGTGTCGATGGTGTGCTACTTATGGAGTTAGTTTCTGATGCAGAAGGTAACGTAGCACCACAACTTGGTGCGATAAGTTTGTCAGAAGAAGAAGCCATTAGACAGTACACTCTGATGGTTCATTATATTCGGCTGATGCTTTGCACAGGCCTGATACATGGAGACCTTTCTGAATTTAATGTGTTAGTGGATGATTCAGGCCCTGTAATTATTGATTTACCACAAGCGGTGAATGCTGCGGCCAACAATAGTGCCCAAGCTATGTTCGAACGTGATGTAAATAATATGCGTCGCTACTATGGTGAATATGCGCCAGCTTTACTGCAAACTAATTATGCAAAAGAAATATGGGCATTGTTTGAAGAGGGGAGTCTGACTGAAAACTCAGCTTTGACTGGTTTATATGAAGATGATTTCCAAGCTGCAGATGTCGGTTCTGTATTAGAGGAAATCAATGCAGCTATGTTAGAAGAGCAAGAGCGGCAAGCACGGATAAGCGGCCAAGACGATATTGGGTAATATCTACTATCTTTGTGATAAAAAAGGGAGTGATACTGCTCCCTTTATGTTTTTTATCTCAGATATTTTTTCCTAGAAACACTCAGAGCTACCCATTTCTATTATACGGTTTGTTTCTTCACTATTTTCAAACATATATAAAGCGCGATTGATATCAGAAAGGACAGTGCGCCACTTAGGTTTATTTTTACTGAGTGCAAAATAAAGATGGTTGTATTTAATTGGTTTTGTCTCATCATCAATATTTCTCAATAAAGTGACCTTTTCTGGTTTTGATAAGTCAGAATAATTGACGGTAAATCGCAATACCGTTGGATCTCCTATAATGAGGTTTACTCTACCGCCCACAAGTAGCTTGACTAACTGTAAATCATCAACAGCTTCTACGATTGCAAACTCGTTGTTGTCCATCATGGCATCGAACTCAGGGGTATTTTGGTACCCGCGTACGACGCCTATTTTCTCACCTTTAAGAGAGCTTAAATTACCATTAAACCGGTCTGGATCGCCTTTACGTTTGAGAAAACCAATCTCACCACCTGAGAATGAGTTGGACAGTGCTAATACTTCTCGGCGCGTTTTGTCTTTGACGTAATCAGAGGGGGCCGAATCTTCAATATAATACTCAGGCATTAAGATATCGGCTTTACCAAGCTCTACAGCTCTGACGGCACGTGCCCATGGCAAAAATTCAATGAAAATACTATAGCCTTGTTCGGCGAGCAGCGATACTGCAAATTGAAACACCCACCCTTTGTTGCATAATGCGTTACCTATGTAGGGGGGCCAGTCTAATGTGACAATATGTAGTTGCCCTTTCGTTGCTTCGGCATTGTATAGATAGCCGGTCTTATGCTTAGACCCCTGCACTAGGTGGTATTTGGCGTTTTTAAAGTAACCAACGTTAATTGCTGCATGGGCATAAAGATGAAAAAAGCAAAAACTAAGAATAAGAATCCAACGCATAGTGGAATGCCGTGATCATTAATTATATAAACAAGTGTAGGTAAATTTTCCTTATTATTCATTGAATGAAGTGTGTAAATGTAAGGGGAATAAAAAAACCGGCTTAAAGCCGGTTTTTTTATTGTGAATTTGTAATTATTGTACAAGTTCTTGATCAGAGAACTCATCAGCAAACATAGGGCTAGATAAGTAACGCTCTGTTGCGCTAGGTAAAATAACGACAATATTTTTGTCTGCATTTTCTGGCTTTTCAGCAATGCGTTTAGCTGCGACAACAGCTGCACCAGATGAAATTCCGACCAAAATACCTTCGTCTTTCATAAGTTGATGTGCCATAGCAATCGCATCTTCGTTTGAAACAAGTTCAGTGCCATCGATAAGCTCTAAGTCTAGGTTACCAGGAATGAACCCAGCTCCAATACCTTGAATTTTGTGTGGGCCGGGTTTAACTTCGTCACCTGCTAGTGTTTGTGTAATGACTGGCGAGTCTGTTGGTTCAACAGCAATCGCTTTTACATCAAGGCCTTTTTCTTGCTTTAAATAACGAGAAGTACCAGATATAGTACCACCCGTGCCTACTCCAGCGACAAAGTAGTCGACTTTACCTTCCATCGTTTCAAAGATTTCTGGGCCGGTAGTTTCAAAGTGAATTTTGGGGTTAGCTGGATTTTCAAATTGTTGTAATAAAACATATTTACTAGGGTCACTAGCCTGAATTTCATTGGCTTTATCGATAGCCCCCTTCATGCCTTTAGCGCCTTCAGTTAATACTAAATTAGCACCTAATGCTTTAAGCAATTTACGGCGTTCTAAGCTCATGGTATTTGGCATTGTTAGAGTGAGTTTGTAGCCACGTGCTGCAGCCACAAAAGCGAGTGCAATACCTGTATTGCCAGAGGTAGGCTCAATTAGCTCTTTGCCTTCGGTTAACAAACCTGATTTTTCAGCTTCCCAAATCATTGATGAACCGATACGACACTTAACACTAAAGCTTGGGTTACGTGCTTCTATTTTGGCGTATACATTACCACCTGTCACTCGGTTAAGTTTCACGATTGGAGTTTGACCTATCGTGTGTGTGTTATCAGCGAAAATTTTAGACATTGTGTTCCCTTAGGTACTTTAGGTTTACTTATTGCCACACTTTACTTGGCTTAAATGAAAAAAGAAGTAAAGAATGGCTATAAGATATATTAAAATTGCTTATAGCTAAACGAAATAAAAAAACTGTTTATTATTCCTACATTAACCATGCGTAACTAAATTTAGCGAAAAAGGTTTTATTGTCTTTGGTTAGGGTTTCAAGGTCGTCGTCTTGATAGCCATTATCTGAATAACCAGCAAAAAACACCGTTTGAGGATTAATTTTGTATGAGTATAGTAGCTGTGAACTTAGCCCTTTATACGTTGCATCGATATCATTATCTATGTAGTTGTGTGTATTTCGGTCAATGTCGGTGCGAATGATGGCAAACCGAAGATAACTGTTAATATTAAATTGATAAGTGAACCGAACATCCGTTAGGTTGGCCGTATATACATCATCACCTTCGGCCTTTAAATTTTCATAAGTATGTCTAAAGCGGACCTCAAAGTGTTTCCCTAAATTAACATGGATGGTTGGGCGAGCAAAATACTCCTGACCGATACGATTATTAGCCAAATCAACTTTATTTCCTGTTCGTAGGTTTAAGCCAGCAAATACTCCTGAGATGGGTTTAAACTCCATATAGGTCCAAACTCGATTCTCGGTGAAAAGATCCGTATTTCCATCAATACGAAGTTGTGTTTTGTCGTGTCTAAGTCCAGTGCGTTTCCGGTGGTCAACACCAAAATCGATGACACTTTGAAGCGGCCCATCAATGACGAAGTTACTTTGGATTTCTTTTTCTAGTAACTCTCCATCATCATTATGTGTGATATCCCAATCTGAATACCATCGAGCGCGATTCCACCAACTCTGCTCAGCGCCGTACCAACGGTACTCAAGTCCTGCAACGAACTTGTTAAAATCAACCTGTGACATAAACCCTAAGTCAGAACGTAGCCCAGCACCATGACTGCGGTAGCTAGAAAATACACGCCAGTGTTTTTGGTTATGCTCATAATTAACAAGGTAACCTGTGCCAGAGGTACTTTGTTTGTTTAATGTTCTCAGAACACTTTCGTTATAATCACAATCTTTAAATTGCTGGCAGGGGGGGGCGGTTATTGCGTCACAGTCACCGTCTTCACCATCACATAGTTCATCGATAAAAGCTTGAGAATACTCGGTATGAGATGAAAATAATTGCACCTTTAGTGTATCACTTGAGGTTGGTTGGTACTTACTATCAATGCTAATTAGCTTATTCTCATAGTCACCGCTTTGCCTTAGTGTCGCGGTCGTACCAATCGAGAGGGTATTATCTAGATCATACCGGTAACGAAAAGCAGCATTGTCACTTTCTTGTTCTAATGTGACGACGTTAGAGCCAAGGTTGCCTGGGACCATAACATTTAAATGTTCATCATTTGCTATAAACCCAGCGAAAGTATGACCTTGCTTGTTACTGGTGAATTTTACACCGTAATCTGGTGCTGCAATGTTACGGGTATGGATCAGGTTAGAATATGACGAGAAATAGTCACTATTGTCTAAGAAAAAAGCGCGTTTCTCAGGAAAGAATAGGCTAAAACTATTGTTAACACTTAACTGGCCAGTATCGGTTTCAACTTGAGAAAAATCAGGGTTGAGTGTTGCGTTTAATGTCATATCAGGCGTTATTGCCCATTTTAGGTCTAGACCTGGTTCGGTATTATTGTCGTTCTGCCAATCTTCTATATCGGCACCATCAATCTCTCGTGTTTCAGATTTACTTAACACAAGAGAGGGAATAATGGCGAGATTATTCCCTTGCTTAGCCTGCTCAAACCCCGTGTATTTTGGCATTTGGCATATCCAGCAACTATTTGCATGGGTGATTTGCATATTGGATAGACGAAGGCGCTCGTTTCTAGGATAAAATCGCACAAACTCCATGGCCATTGTTTTGATGGTTTGACTATCATCAAAATTAAGTACCCGCAGCGGAATTTCTACTTCAACGGTGTAGCCTGTATCATGGATTTGTCCTGCACTATCCCAAATGCCATCCCAAGACGTGCTTTCACTATTGGTGAGTTCATTTTCAATTGAGTCCTGTTGAACTCCAAGAGGGTTGATGAAAAATTGATATGCGCTTCGACTGTTGTTAAATGAATCGATTTTTATGCCAACCAGATCATCGCTCCAAGCGCGGTCCCTATCTCGATAGAATGCTCGTATCATCGAAGGGTCTGGGTCTGAGGCTTCAAAGCCGAGAAATAATGATGTGCCGTTTTCGTATACTAATACTGACGTTTCAACTGGGCTAGCCTCATTTTCGTATGGCCAAGTGACATTATTAATGGTAATTTTTTTAGCGTGTTTCCAAGCTGGATCGTTTAGATTTCCGTCAATTTTTGCTGATTGATTAATATAAGGAAGTTGATCAGGAGATGTTTGAGCTAAACAGCTCGCCGACAATAAGATAGGCACTGCTATAAGCGTTTTTTTTATCATTTTAAACATAGAAATTGCACATAAGTATATCTCTATTAAATATTATACGACTCTAATTAACAATCGACACGCGGCAGGGTGCATTTTTATGAGATTAGAGTGGGGCAATGACTGGTAATCACAATTTACTTTCGTAGAACACCGAATTTATAACATTTTCATGTGAAAACATGGTAAAAAACGTCATCGTTCTAGTTTGAGAAATTTTATGTCGTTAATCTTAAAGCTTATCGCCGGTATTTTAGGCGGAATTGCAGCGGGTTTTTATCTCCCAATTATATTAATAGAGTTGCTTTACACTGCAAAAGTCATTATTGGTCAGCTTATTAGCTTCACCATCCCCTTGATCATTTTATTTTTTATCGCCTCGGGTATTGCTGGACTGCCTAAGGGCTCCGGTCATTTACTTGGTAAAACGGTGGGGTTTGCATATGGTTCAACAGTGATTGCAGGTACATTGGCTGTGCTGGTAGTTAACGCATTTATTCCATTCTTTGATGGTGCGATTACATACGAAGCTGCGACTTCGACAGAAATAAAAAGCCTAATTGCGTTGGAAGTTCCACCTTTAATGGGCGTGATGACTGCGTTAGCGACAGCGTTTATCTTTGGAATAGGGATAAGTCAACTTAACTTACAGACCTTGAAAGATGTTACGGACCAAGGGCGGGATATAATTGATGCTCTCTTGGCGAAGGTGATTATTCCAGCCTTACCATTTTATATTGCAGGGGTATTTGCTGAAATGGCGGTGGCTGGAACGGTTGCTGATACATTAAGTACATTCGGTATAGTATTAGTTGCAGCTATTGTTATGCATTGGTTATGGTTGAGTGTGTTGTATATTGTCAGTGGTATTGTATTAAAGCGCAGCCCGTTAGAGTTAATACGTAATATGCTACCTGCGTATTTTACAGCAATCGGTACAATGTCGAGCGCCGCCACTATTCCCGTATCATTAAAGGCCAGCAAAGCGAATGGTGTAAAAGAAGAAGTTGCGAACTTCTCAGTCCCCCTGTGTGCCACTATTCATTTATCAGGCTCAACGATTACGATAGTGACCTGTGCAATGGCTGTTATGTTATTGTCTCCTGATATGACCGTACCGCCTTTGTTATCTATGCTGCCATTTATTTTTATGTTGGGCATTGTTATGATTGCAGCACCAGGAGCGCCTGGTGGGGCCGTGATGTCGGCATTAGGGCTTTTAACTTCGATGCTTGGTTTTAATGAAGCGGCTGTGGCTTTAATGATAGCACTGTACCTTGCGCAAGATAGTTTTGGTACTGCGTGTAATGTAACGGGTGATGGTGTCATTGCGCTTTGGGTTAATCGGTTTTCAGATAAATCGTAAGATCTAATTACCAAATATTAAGACTGGGAGTATGAAGCCTAGTCTTTTTCATTTCTTTTTAGTATTTTTATCTCTAGATGTAACTTTGTTTAGTATGCTTTGTAAATTTATGTGGTACTCTCAACAAGTTGCATTGAAAATGTGTAAATATCAAAGAATTAATTAAGAGGGTCAGCCATTGATTAACGTACTTTTAGTTGATGATCATGAACTTGTGAGAACAGGTATTAAGCGTATATTAGATGATGTACGCGGTTTTAAAGTGGTCGCAGAGGCTAAAACTGGCGAGGAAGCTGTGGCGTATTGTCGCCAAAGTGAGCCAGATATCGTATTAATGGATATGAATATGCCTGGTATTGGCGGGCTAGAAGCGACTAAAAAGATTTGTCGATATTGTCCAGATGTGAAGGTTATTGTGTTAACGGTGCATTGTGAAGACCCATTCCCAAGTAAAGTAATGCAAATTGGCGCTCATGGTTATTTGACCAAAGGTGCGGGACCTGACGAGATGATCAATGCGATACGTGCAGTCAATGCAGGACAAAGGTATATAGCCCCAGAAATTGCACAGCAAATTGCATTGGCGCAATTTAGTGGCCGAAATGATGAAAACCCTTTTCAGTCGCTGTCTGAGCGTGAGCTACAGATCATGCTTATGATAACCAAAGGTGATAAAGCACAGGATATCGCGGAGCGTTTGAATTTGAGCTCTAAAACGGTGAATAGTTATCGCTATCGTATGTTTGAAAAGCTAAATGTAGGGGGGGATGTTGAATTGACCCACTTAGCAATTCGCCATAAAATGATCGACATAGATACGACGCACTGATCGCTTGCTTAAATGGCTGTTTTTGATCACAAAGCATTTCTAAAAACATTATCAACGGAACCTGGTGTTTATCGTATGTACGATAATGAGCATCAGGTTATCTATGTTGGTAAGGCTAAAAATCTAAAGAAGCGCGTATCAAGCTACTTCCGGGCAAATATTCCTGATACTAAAACACGTGTGTTAGTAGGTAATATCTGCAACATTGAAATTACCTTAACTAATACTGAAACAGAAGCATTACTGCTTGAAAATAATCTAATAAAGAAATACCAACCTCGTTATAATATTTTGCTGCGAGACGATAAGTCATACCCTTACATATTCTTAAGTGGCCATGTACATCCACGGTTCGCATTTCATCGTGGAAGTAGAAAGTACAAAGGAGAATATTTCGGCCCATTTCCCAGTAGTGCTGCGGTATCTGAAAGCTTAAGATTAATGCAAAAAATCTTCCCGGTTCGTCAATGTGAAGATGCATATTATAGGGCACGCAGCCGGCCTTGTTTACAGTACCAGCTAAAACGATGTTCCGCACCATGTGTGGGAAAAGTAAGTGATGATGAGTATCGAGATCAAGTCGATATGGCACGCCAATTTTTAAACGGCAAATCTCAGCAAATTATTGCAAAGTTAGTACAGCGAATGGAAAAGGCGAGTATGGCCTTGGACTTTGAGCTTGCAGCGAAAGTACGTGACCAAATCGCGTTGCTGAGACAGATGCAAGAACAGCAGTCGGTAGCCGGTAATTTTGCTGAAATGGACGTTGTTGGTTTTGTACAGCAAAATGGTTTGAACGCTGTTCATATGTTGATGATCCGTGACCATAAAATATTGGGTACAAAAACGTACTTTCCCAAAGTACCAAAAGACTCCCAAACAGATGAGATTTTGACTGCTTTTATTGGGCAGTATTATCTGGGCAGTGGTGCCACCAGTCGCATTGCAAAAGAAATTATTTTGCCTTTTGAGCTTCAAGAGCAGAGCGAATTAGCATCCGCTTTGAGCGAGGTTTCACAGCGAAAGGTACAATTAAAGGCACTAATTAGAGGGGAACGAGCACAGTACTTAGCGTTAGCAAATAAAAATGCAGCAAATAGTATTGCGGTTAAACAAAGTGCGCAAGATTCTATTAATAAGCGATACGCGTTGCTTAAAGACGCATTGCAGCTAAGTGATATTAAAAGAATGGAGTGCTTTGATATAAGCCATACCATGGGAGAAAACACGGTTGCATCTTGTGTGGTATTTGATGGACAAGGCCCCAATAATAAGGAGTATCGGCGTTTTAATGTTGAAGGGATTACGCCTGGTGATGATTATGCCGCTATGAGTTTTGCATTAACTAAGCGTTACGGAAAATTAAAAGATGAAGAGAAAGTACCTGATGTGATTTTTATCGATGGTGGTAAAGGCCAACTTGGTAGGGCGGAAGCCTTTTTTGAAAGCTGGACATTAGAAAAAGTGCCGTTACTGATTGGTGTTGCTAAAGGAGAAGGCCGTAAACCGGGTCTGGAAACATTGCTAATTGATGGCGGTAGACGAACGGTTAATATTGCTTCGGACTCACCCGCATTACACCTTATTCAACATATTCGTGATGAGTCCCACCGTTTTGCGATAGCTGGACATAGAAATAAGCGTCAAAAACAACGGACTCAATCGTTATTAGAAGAAATAGAAGGAGTAGGTCAAAAACGCAGACAAGCTTTGCTCAAATACCTAGGTGGTATGCAAGGGGTTAAAGCTGCTAATATCCATCAATTAAAGCAAGTTCCTGGGATCAGCCCGCAAACGGCTGAAAAGATATTTAACCATTTGCATGACAAAGCTTAATCATTCATGCGAACATACAAAAAAGATCTCACTAAGTAGTTATGTGGAATATTCCAAACACACTGACAACGTTTAGGTTGTTACTCATCCCTGTATTTGCAGTTTTGTTTTACTTACCTTATTCATGGGCATTTTTTGCCGCCGCTTTTATATTTTGGTTAGCGGCAGTAACGGATATCCTCGATGGCTATTTAGCACGTAAACTTCAGCAGTCGACGCCGTTTGGTGCGTTCTTAGATCCCGTGGCGGATAAAGTTATGGTAAGTGTTGCACTTGTAATGCTGGCGACTTATTACCAAAACATATTTGTAACCTGTGCAACGGTGATCATTATTAGTAGGGAGATTGTCATATCCGCATTAAGAGAGTGGATGGCTGAACAAGGAAAAAGAAGTAGTGTGGCTGTGTCAAGTATGGGGAAAATCAAGACTGCAGCTCAAATGTTAGCCATAATAGGTTTGATTTGGCAATATGCACCATGGATGATCATGTTGAGTTATGGTCTTCTGGCTATTGCAACGCTATTAACGGTGACATCAATGCTGTCATACCTTTATGCAGCCAGATCAGAATTGATTAAATCTTAAGTAAAATGTTTATAAATAGAGCGCTTTAGATAAAAAATAAGCAAACGATTAAAAACATTCATTTTTTTTATTGACGCATATCATAACTTCTGTAGAATGCGTCCGTGTTGAGAGGGCAGTATGTCCTTTAAATCAAAAAGCGAGTATAGCTCAGTTGGTAGAGCGCGACCTTGCCAAGGTCGAGGTCACGAGTTCGAGCCTCGTTACTCGCTCCAATTTTGATTATGTTTGGCGGAATGGCAGAGTGGCTATGCAGCGGATTGCAAATCCGTCTACCTCGGTTCAACTCCGGGTTCCGCCTCCATATCTCAACACTCCACATGCGAAAGCAACCCGATGCCCGGGTGGTGGAATTGGTAGACACAAGGGATTTAAAATCCCTCGTTCGTAAGGACGTGCCGGTTCAAGTCCGGCCCCGGGCACCATTTTAGATTGAGAGTTCTCATTCTAGTTAGTGTTATTCACTAAATTTAGATGCGAGTATAGCTCAGTTGGTAGAGCGCGACCTTGCCAAGGTCGAGGTCACGAGTTCGAGCCTCGTTACTCGCTCCAATCTAAATGCTTAAGCAGCCCGATGCCCGGGTGGTGGAATTGGTAGACACAAGGGATTTAAAATCCCTCGTTCGTAAGGACGTGCCGGTTCAAGTCCGGCCCCGGGCACCATTTGATTGCGAGTATAGCTCAGTTGGTAGAGCGCGACCTTGCCAAGGTCGAGGTCACGAGTTCGAGCCTCGTTACTCGCTCCAATCAAATTAGGGAATGAAATTTTAAAGTTTGCGAAAGTATCATTTAGCTTAATTTAAGTTAAATACGCATAATTATGCGAGTGTAGCTCAGCTGGTAGAGCGCGACCTTGCCAAGGTCGAGGTCACGAGTTCGAGCCTCGTTACTCGCTCCAAACTTTTACAAAAATGGCGGAATGGCAGAGTGGCTATGCAGCGGATTGCAAATCCGTCTACCTCGGTTCAACTCCGGGTTCCGCCTCCATTATTAGTAGTACTCCACTTGCGAAAGCAACCCGATGCCCGGGTGGTGGAATTGGTAGACACAAGGGATTTAAAATCCCTCGTTCGTAAGGACGTGCCGGTTCAAGTCCGGCCCCGGGCACCATTCTATTTAAATATTTCTTAGTAAAAATCCACCTTAAGTGAGTGTTTCATTTTTAAATGGGTCTCAATTTCTACATGGTTTTTCCTATCCAGAATAAGTTTTATTTCCCTTATTGTGTTGCTTACTGGCGTTAAGCTATGTCCTGCACAACTAAATCAGGACGTTTTTCTTAAGGAATTTTGCTTATACTCCGTTGGCGATAAATCACCATTAAGCAGTGTAAAGCCGTTCTAATTTGTAATAGCGCATATGCACTATCACATAATTTCTCATATGTTTGCGAGCTCGCACAGGCGTTTTGTGTAGCGAGTCATACTTTAAGCTACCGAAAAGCGCCCTAAAACCGTGTTGACACTCTTATGTTCCAACACGCACTAACCCCCCCATACTTGCTTGACTATCAAAGCCTGCCAGCAAACTTTGGTAACGTTTTCTTGTATATCGAGAGCCCTTGCCAGGATGAAATACAAGGCCTCTGGGTGGTTGGCTTAAGCTATATGCTTTCATCATCGCTTTATTTATTACATCAGTCATCATGCGCTTATTTATATGCCAACTGATAGTTCGTCTGGAACATAAACCGATCGCAATCGCTAGATAAACCCTGCTTCCTCCCTTTCTTAAGGGGGTCATATCACCCGCCGAAACTTAGTTTGCTGCAACAGGGTTGAAATTTTATTCAATAAATTACCTGCTACGCTATCACGGAGCTTGCGCTTGGCTGTGAACTTGTAAGTAACTCGTTGTGTCACGATTAACCCTAGCTTTTGCAAGGGCTGTAGAGCGCCATAATTGTTTACACTGAAGCCCTTCTTGCATAACCGTTTTTTAGCGCTCGGTAGTCATACTATTTCGACTTTGTATAAAAGTAGCTTTGGCATTTCGATAGAGAGTAAGCTGCTTGGGTGTAAAACGTTTTTCTGATTGCCTTAGTCAAACATAATAAGTGCTGAGACTTACCCTCGAAACCTTGTTCAGAGACCAATGTGACAGCTCTTCGTTTAACCTTGGTCGGATAGCTTCTATTCGCTCTTTTTATCGTTTCTCACCTCGATATTTGGGTTGTATTCCTTTATATAAGTGCTCTGTATTATTAGAACGGAATACTTCAATGATACAGGGTAAAGCATTGCATTCTTTCTTTTGGTATTTAGAGTGCGTCTGCTTTGCT